>JAEWAG010000061.1 GCA_023391775.1 Pseudomonadota bacterium
CATCTCCTCCCTTCCCCCGACCCCTCAGGAGTCACACCCCCATGACCAGCAATACCCCCACCACCTTCCGCAATGGGCTTTCCTCGCTCCTCCGCCCCGAGGACTCGGTCCTGGTCCTGATCGACCACCAGCCCTTCCAGCTGACCAACGTCAACAGCCATGACCCGCACATGGCCGTGAACAATGCGACTGCCCTGGCCAAGTCCGCGAAGGCGTTCGGCGTCCCCACCGTGCTCACCAGCGTAATCGAGGATCGTGGCGGCAAGATCTTCCCCCAGATCACCGACGTGTTCCCGGACCAGGAAGTGATCGACCGGACCTTCATCAACACCTGGGAAGACAAGAAGGTGGTCGACGTGGTCAAGGCGACCGGTCGCAAGCAGCTGATCATCGCTGGCCTCTGGACCGAGATCTGCGTTGCGATGCCGGCGATCCAGGCGGCCGGTGAAGGCTGGGACGTGACCGTGGTGACCGATGCGTCGGGCGGCGTCTCGTTGGAATCCCACCAGGTGGCAATCCAGCGCATGGCGGCGGCCGGCATCAACCTGATGACCTGGCTGGCAGTGACTGCCGAGTGGCAGCGTGACTGGGCCCGTACCGACACCGCGCCGGCGGTCACCGATGTGCTGATCCAGCACGCGGCCGGCAGCGGTATCGCGTTCCTGTGGGAACAGCAGCTGCTCAACACCCCGGTTCCGACCCAAGGCTGACCCGGTCTGCGGGGCGGAGCGTCCTTGCGCTCCGTCCTGCTTCCGCGCCAGCGGCTCCAAAGCCCGCAGCACGATCCGGCAGCCGCGTCCCCGAACGCGCGCATGGGCCGCCGGAACCGCGGCTTGCATCGCTTCCGACGTCCATGCCACCCCGCTCCCGATTGGCTGGTCGAAGCCCTCAACCCTCACCGAGAGAGATGACGATGTCACTGGATCGCTTTCCCGTCGGGCTTCAGATGGACGTCTCCTATCCGGAGTTCACGGTCAGCCTGACCCTGCTGTCGACGACGCAGCTGGAGTTCGAGATCAAGGAAGGACCCTTGGCCCGGACGGAGCTCGTGGACATCCACGTACTGCCGCTGGGCAACAGTCTTTTTGCCCTCAGCTGGCAGGAGCAGAGCGGCGCGACGGTGGCCCACGTCCAGGATTACGACCAGGGACTGGTCCATTCGTTCGCAACCCTGGCAGACGGCAGGTTCCTGCGGATGACCGGGAGAATGGCGATCACCAGGCCCTCCGACGTTGCTTTCGACGATCGCCCGCGACGCAACAAGGCGCTGGTGCTGGAGGCGATGACCGCCCTGTTCCAGCGGCACGATGCATCGGTCGTCGAACGGCTCTACGCGCGTGATTACGTGCAGCACAACCCCGGCATCCCCCAGGGCCGGGACGCACTGCAGGCGCTGGTGGAGGACCTGTCCGAGGACGTGCACTACGGGCCTGGCCTGGTGGTGGCCGAAGGCGATCTTGTCGCCATTCATGGCCGCATCCATGGCTGGGCCGGCAAACCCCTGGTCGTGATCGACCTGTTCCGGATCCAGGACGGCGTGCTCGCCGAGCACTGGGACGTGATGCAGGAGGAAGTTCCCCTCTCGGCGACCCTGGCCGGAACCGCGATGTTCGATCCCGACGAGCGCACGCGCTTCCAGTGAATCCTGCGCCCCGCAGGAGCCCCTTGAACGGAGAAATGACATGGTGGAGCTGATCATCGAACAACGCCGCCGCAGCCTCGGTGGCGGCATGGAAGTAGGCCGCGTGCTGCCCTTCTCCAAGCGCACCATGGTCGGCCCGTACATCTTCTTCGACCATATGGGGCCCCTGGACGTGCCGATGGGTGCCGGCCGCGACATCGATGTGCGCCCGCATCCGCACATCGGCCTGTCCACCGTGACCTACCTGTTCTCCGGCGAGATGACGCATCGCGACAGCCTCGGATACGAGCAGGCGATACGCCCGAAAGAGGTCAACTGGATGACCGCCGGGCGCGGCATCACCCACAGCGAGCGCTTCGATCACGCCCGCGACTACGGCGGGCACCTGCACGGCATCCAGGCCTGGGTCGCGTTGCCGGCCGAGTTCGAGGAAGTGGCGCCAAGCTTCTCCCACCATGCCTGTGCCGAGCTGCCGCAGTGGAGCGACGGTGGCGTCCATGGGCAGGTGATCGCCGGCAGCGCCTTCGGACTGACCTCGGGCGTCGCCACCCATTCGCCACAGTTCTACGTGCACCTGGACATGGAACGGGGCGGGACAGTGGAGGTCCCGGGCGGCTACCGCGAGCGCGCGGTATACATCGCAGCCGGCACGATCGAACTGCGCGGCCAGACCTACTCCGCCGGCAGGATGCTGGTGCTCGACCGGCGGCCCGTCTGGTTCCGGGCGCTGGAGCCTTCGTCGGTGATGCTGCTGGGTGGCGAGCCGGTCGGCGAGCGCTATGTGCACTGGAACTTCGTATCGTCCTCGAAGGAACGCCTGGCGCAGGCCGCGGCTGACTGGAAGGCGGGCCGAATGAAGCTGCCCGACGCGGATGACGACGAGTTCATTCCGCTGCCGAAGGAGTACGTCCCGGCTGAGCCCGAGATGGCCTGAGCGTGCCCTGCCCGGCCTGTGCCGGAATCACGCGATCGCGTTGGCCCCGCTGCCTGCTGTAGAGGCTTAGCCCCCCACCGCAACGGCCGCCATTCCTGGCGCGCCGGCCCGACCACGCCCTGATCGAGACTGCCATGAATGTACTGATGCGTCCCCTCGTCGCCGGCCTGCTGGCCATCTCCCTGCAGCAGGGCAGCGTCGGCCAAGCGAACCCAAGTGCCAAGGAGATACCGATGAGCCTCACCGCCAACTTCATCACCACCCGCGATGGCGTCCAGCTCTACTACAAGGACTGGGGTCCGAAGGATGGCCCGGTGGTCACCTTCAGCCACGGCTGGCCGTTGAACTCCGACAGCTGGGAATCGCAGATGCTGTTCCTCGCAGACCAGGGGTATCGCGTGGTCGCGCACGACCGCCGCGGACACGGTCGCTCCAGCCAGCCCTGGGACGGCAACGACATGGACCATTACGCCGACGATCTGGCAGCGGTCATCGAAGCCCTCGACCTCAAGGACGTGACCCTGGTCGGCTTCTCCACTGGTGGAGGTGAAGTCGCACGCTACATCGGCCGCCACGGAACGGCACGCGTGCGCAAGGCGGTGCTGGTGAGCGCGGTGCCGCCGCTGATGCTGCGCACCGACGACAACCCGGGTGGCCTGCCGGTCGAGGTCTTCGACGGCCTGCGCGACGGATCCATCGCCAACCGCTCGAAGCTGTATCTCGACATCGCTTCCGGTCCGTTCTTCGGCTTCAACCGCCCCGGCACCACGCCCGACCAGGGCCTGGTCCAGTCGTTCTGGCGGCAAGGCATGCAGGCCGGGCACAAGAACGCGTTCGACTCGATCGCGGCGTTCTCGGCGACCGACTTCCGCGGCGACCTCGCGAAGTTCGATGTGCCCACGCTCGTCATCCACGGTGACGACGACCAGATCGTGCCCATCGATCTGTCCGCACGCGCGTCGGCCGCGCGTATCGACGGAGCGCGGCTGATCGTCTACCCCGGCGGGCCCCATGGGATTGCCGATACCCACAAGGACCAGCTCAACAACGACCTGCTGCGCTTCCTGCAGGAATGACCGGCGGCGGCCTGACAGGCCGCCATGCGCCCTCGCGCGACAGCGCCTGGACTCGCCCGTCCTTGGTGTCTGCCCGGGTCGTGTCCAGTCCCGGGCCTCAGAGAGAGACAATGAAAGCGATCGTTCTGACCAAGTTTGGCGGCCCGGACAGCTTCGAGCTGCAGGATGTGGCCGTGCCCGAAGTCGGCGTCGGCGAGCTGCTCGTGCGGGTCATGGCAACGGCCATCAACCCGCTGGATTACCAGATCCGCCGCGGTGACTATCCCGAGTACGTCCCCCTCCCCGCGATCACCGGCCATGACGTGTCCGGCGTGGTTGAGAAGCTCGGCCCTGGCGTCAGTGACTTCAAGGCGGGCGACGAGGTGTTCTACACCCCGCAGATCTTCGGGTCCAAGGGCGGTTCCTACGCCGAATACAACGTCGTTCCCGAAGCACTGGTCACGCACAAACCGAAGAATCTGTCGCACGAGGAAGCCGCCTCCCTCACGCTCGTTGGCGGAACGGTCTGGGAAGCCCTCGTGACGCGGGCAAAGCTGCTCCCGGCCGAGTCCGTGCTGATCCATGGCGGTGCGGGGGGCGTGGGCTCCATTGCGATCCAGCTGGCCAAGGCGATGGGCGCAACGGTGTACACGACCGCCCGTGGCAGTGACCTGGAGTTCGTGCGGGAGCTGGGAGCAGACCACGCCATCGACGTCAGCAGCGCGGACTACACGGAAGAGATCGCCAGCCTGACGGGCAACAAGGGGCTCAACGTGGTGCTCGACACGATCGGAGGGCAGACGCTGAGCCAGTCACCCCACGTACTCGGCGACGCAGGCCGGGTGGTGACGATCGTCGACCTGGCCACGCCACAGAACCTCGTCGCGGCGTGGGGCGTGAACGCCGAGTACCACTTCGTGTTCACCCGCCAGAACCGGGGAAAGCTGCAGGCCCTGAAAACCCTGCTGGAGAGCGGCCGCATCCGCCCGGTCATTGGCGCCAGGTTCCCGCTTGCGCAGATTCCGGAAGCCCACATCGCCCTGGAGCGACACGAGGTCGATGGCAAGCGGCTCCGCGGAAAAGTGGTGGTTTCGGTCGCCTGACCGAACCCCCGCGGCGAATGCCGTCCAAGGGCGGCCGCCAGACCCGTATCGAAGCGTCTCGCGCGTCCTGTCAGGGAAGCGACAGTTGCCTGATCTGGCGGCGGGAGCTGATGCCGAGCTTGCTGAAGATGCTGCGCAGGTGCGCTTCGATCGTGCGCGGGCTCAACAACAGCTGCGCGCCGACCTCCCGGTTCGTCGCACCGGTGGCGACCAGGCGTGCGATGTGCAGTTCCTGTGCGGTAAGCGCGTCGGCCGGCTGCGAGTTGCGCTTACGCGGTGTCTCGCCAGTGACGCGCAATTCGCGGGCCGCGCGCTCCGCGAACGCCTGCGCCCCCATCTCCGAGAACAGCGCGTGGGCGGTGCGCAGCTGCTCGCGAGCATCCTGCCGCCGGCCTTCGCGGCGCAGCCATTCTCCGTAGACAAGGTGCGCCCGTGCAGTCTCGCCGGTCATCCGGGATTGGCCGAGCCGCTCGATCGCCTCGCGATAGTGCTGCTCGGCATCGGGCCCCACGCTGGTAAGCGCCCGTGAACGGGCCGCCAGGCCAAGCGCCCAGGCCGTACTGCAGGCACCCGCACGCGAGGTGAACTCCTCCATGGCGCTTGCCGCGACATCCGGCTGGCCGGCACGTACGGCCGCCTCGACGAGCTCGGGCAAGGCGATATTGCTGAGGCCCAGTTCGTCCGTGTCACAGGCCCGCATCGCCGCCGCCTGCGCCTGGGCGTAATTGCCCAGGCCGTTGTGCAGGACCGCGATCGCGTACTCGCCCACGGCGATCTCGGTATCACCGTCATGGTCCGGACGCATGGCCTTGTTCAATTGCACGACCGCGGCCTCGTCGCCGCGCCACGCGGCAAGCGCGGCCAGCGTGTGCATCAGGGGAACGGCGCCAGTGGCTTCGGCAATCGCCGTCGACTCGGCGGCCCACACCCCCGCGCCGGCGCGCGTGGCCGCCCCGGACAAG
>JAEWAG010000262.1 GCA_023391775.1 Pseudomonadota bacterium
TTCGATTCGTTCGCCCACGATCTGCACGACTTCTTCGCCACCGGCTCGCGCGTTCGCTGAGCCGGTTCCCGAAGCGTCGTTCCTGCATTAGACGGAGAGCCACATGGCCTTCAGTTCCGACAACAGCTCCGGTCCGATGAACGACATCAACGTCACGCCCCTCGTGGACGTGATGCTGGTGCTCCTCATCATCTTCATCATCACCGCGCCGCTCATGGCGCATAAGGTGAAGGTGGAACTGCCCGAGGCCAACCTCGTCCGTGGCGAAGAAGACGATGCTGACCGCATGATGCCGATCACCATCGCGGTGACGGAGGATGGCTCGCTCTTCTGGAACGACGAGCCGATCACCCGTGACGTCATGGAGTCGAGGCTGTCCAGCGTCGCCCAGCAGACCCCGCAGCCGCCGCTGAACCTGCGCGCGGACCGCACCACCCGTACCGGCATCATCCAGGATGTCATCAAGGTGGCCCAGGGTCAGGGCATGCTGGACATCGGCTTCGTCGCCACCAAAGAAAAGGGGCAGTAAGCGATGGCTTTCAGTAGTGGCAACGGCGGTCCGATGGCCGAAATCAACGTCACGCCGCTGATCGACGTGATGCTGGTTCTGCTGATCATCTTCATCGTGACCGCGCCGATCATGACCTATCCGATCGAAGTGGCCCTGCCGCAGCGGGTGATCAACCCGCCGCCGGTCACGCGTGAGCCGCCGCCGCCGGTGGATCTGCGCATCGATGCTTCCAACCAGGTGTACTGGAACAACGGCCCGGTTGCCCTGGCCACGCTCCAGCAGATGATGGAAGCGGAAGTGCAGCGTGATCCGACCAACCAGCCGGAGCTTCGCATCGACGCCAGTGGCGACTCGCAGTACGAAGTGCTGACGAGGGTGCTGGCCGCGGCGAAGAACGCGGACATGAAGAAGATCAACTTCGTGCAATGACACAGTGTCCGTCCGGCCCTGCTTCCTGCAGCGGCGGGCGTCGGCAAGACACTGGAAGAACGCCGCCTCCGGGCGGCGTTTTTCGTTGGAAGGTCCGGTTGTGCCATGTCACGTGGAACCGTGCAGGTCCCACGGTTCTGGCGTGCTCGGTCCGGTTCCGCTGCCAGGATCGCCGGGGCGTCCAGGAGCGCGGCGAGATGGCTACGCAGGCCGCATCAGCGGCCCAGCGGGTGGGGTGACCGGCCCGCTGCCCGCGCCAGGCGCGGGTGGCGAGGGCCGATACCTCTCCTTTGCTGGCAGATGCTGCGCACGGGAGGGGGCGCATTTCTCGCGGCGTCAAACTGGATCGATGGTTCGGGCCGGAGACCCCCGGGACGAGCGCTTACTCCGCGCCCGTTGCATGGCAACGGCCCGCAAGGCCGTGCGCTATCCACGGGCCGAAGGACAGCACCGGACCGGTGCGACTGGCAGGCGAGCCCGGGAAAACTCACTGCCGCCCGAGGATCTCCACGTAGGCGCGCACGGTGGCGTCCAGGCCGGCGTACAGGGCTTCGCCCACCAGTGCGTGGCCGATGGAGACCTCGTCCACGCCGGGGACGCCCGCCAGGAAGGCGCCAAGGTTGGCCTGGGACAGGTCATGGCCCGCATTGACCCCGAGCCCGGCGGCATGGGCCCGGCGAGCGGTGTCGGCGCAGGCGGCCAGGGCCGCGCCGGGGACGCCTGCCGCGTGGGCCTCGGCATAGGGGCCGGTGTTGATCTCGATGCGCTGCGCGCCCACTTCGGCGACGCGCTCGATCCGCGGGTTGCCGGCGTCCACGAACAGGCTGACCCGGCACCCGAGCGCGGCGAAGCCGGCAACCTGCCCGGCAAGGGCGGTCAGGTCGCCGAGCAGGTCGAAGCCGTGGTCGGAGGTGAGCTGGCCATCGCTGTCCGGCACCAGCGTCACCTGCTGCGGGCGCACCTGCTCGCACAGGGCGAGCAGGCCGGGATAGCCCTCGCGCGGCGGCGCGAAGGGGTTGCCTTCGATGTTGAACTCGACCCCGTATCCTGCGGTGGCCGCGGCCAGCGGTGCCAGGTCCTCGGCCACGATGTGGCGCCGGTCCGGGCGCGGGTGCACGGTGATGCCGTGGGCGCCGGCGGCCAGGCATGCACGTGCGGCAGCAAGCACGTCCGGATCGCGGCCACCGCGCGAGTTGCGCAGCACGGCCACCTTGTTGACGTTGACGCTGAGCCGGGTCATGGAGCGGGAGGGGCCTCGTTGGCGGGAGGTGCCGCCGCCTCGCGGCGGCGGGCTTCGGCGAGCTGGCGCAGGCGGTAGAGCTCGGCCGGGTCGATCATTTCCACCGCGCTGCCGCTGCGCTCGCCAACACGTTCGCGATACCAGCCCAGTGCCCAGGCCAGCAGGAAGCCGGCGGCGCACAGCAGCAGGAGCAGCATCAGGCCCGCGCTGCGGGTGGCCAGGGCCAGGCCAAGGGAGGCGACGGACAGCAGGAGGTAGAGCCAGTGCATGACAGTTCTCCGCAGGGCGCCAGCCAGTGCGCCGGGCGCGGACATGATGCCCGCCCGTGGCAGCCGCCGCCATGCCGCACGTCCGCCAGCCGGCCCGCCCGTCGCGCCGCTACAGCACCGGGGACAGCAGCCGCGCGAACGCCTCCGGCAGCCGGTGCCGCCAGAGGCCCGTCGGGCGGTCCAGGCGGGTCCGCGTGGCTTCGTCCATCACGCCCTCCACCAGCGTGGCCAGCGACTCGCACACCTCGCGGTCGCGCAGCAGCACCGAGGCCTCGAAATTGAGCCGGAAGCTGCGGTGGTCGAAGTTGGCGCTGCCGACCACGCACACCTCCTCGTCGATGATCAGGGCCTTGGTGTGCAGCATCCTGGGGCCGTACTCGTAGACCTTGACCCCGGCCTTGAGCAGCTCGTCGAAATACGAGCGTGCCGCCAGGGTCACCATCCGCGAGTCGCTGCGATAGGGCACCAGCAGGCGCACGTCCAGGCCGCCGAGGGCGGCGGAGGTCAGGGCCATGCGCGCGGCCTCGCCGGGCACGAAGTACGGCGTCACCAGCCATACCCGTCGGCGCGCCTCGTGGATGGCGGCCACCTGCAGGCGGTGGATCGCCTCCCATGACGAATCCGGGCCGGACACCAGCATCTGCGCGCGGATGCTGCCCGGCTCGGCCTCCGGCCAGTATTCGGCCTCGCCGAACTGGTCCGAGCCGCAGTCCCCGGCGTACATCCAGTCCTCGACGAAGGTCAGCTGCAGGCTGCGCACCACCTGGCCCTCGACCCGCATGTGCAGGTCGCGGAAGGCATCCTCGCGCACCGACTCGTCGTGGTCGTCGGAGATGTTGACCCCGCCGATGAAGCCGACCGTGCCATCGACCACCACGATCTTGCGGTGGTTGCGCAGGTTCAGCCACGGCCGGCTGAAGGGCCGGAAGCGGGTGGGGTGGAACCAGCAGAACTCGCCGCCGGCATCGCGCAGGGCCTTGAGGTGGCGCGCGCGCAGGCTGCCGGAGCCCACCGCGTCCAGCAGCAGGCGCACCTTCACCCCGGCGCGGGCGCGTTCGACCAGGGCCTCCAGCAGGCGCCCGCCGCTCTGGTCCGGCTGGCAGATGTAGTACTCCAGGTGCACGTGGTGGCGGGCACCGGCGATCGCCTCCAGCAGGGCGGCGTAGGTGTCGCGTCCGCCGTCTAGCCAGTCGATCCGGCGGGCGCTGGACGGCGGCAGGCCGGTGGTGGCCTGGCCGATCCGGGACAGCTCCACGCAGGCATCGTCGGCCGGGCAGATCGCCGAGTACTGGCTCATGCCCGAGCGCACGCGGCCGCGGCGCAGGCGCTGGCGGTTGATCCGCTGCGGCCCGAGCAGGAAGTAGATGAGGAAGCCGATGTACGGCAGCAGCGCCAGCGACAGCACCCAGCTGAGGGTCGCCACCGGTTCGCGCTTCTGGAGCACGATCCACACGCACAGCCACGGGATGTACAGCAGCCACGCCACCAGGAGGTAGACCCAGAGGTGGGGAACGGAGGTGATCGCCTGCCAGGCCGAATCGAAGAGATCGCGCATGGCCGGATTCTAGGCGAGTGCGGGGCAGCGCCCGTGTAGGCGCCGGTCCGTCGCAGCCGGTGAGACGCGACCGTGGCAGGGTGGGCCGATGGCAGGACCGGCGATCAAGGGACGTGGCGCGCGCGGCTGGCTGCCGGGCCGCTTCGAAAGCACCG
Source organism: Pseudomonadota bacterium (assembly GCA_023391775.1). Classification (GTDB taxonomy): domain Bacteria; phylum Pseudomonadota; class Gammaproteobacteria; order Xanthomonadales; family Xanthomonadaceae; genus Pseudoxanthomonas. The sequence continues at coordinate 4,160 of JAEWAG010000262.1, forward strand.
TCACCGAGGCGGTCGATGACGGCTGGGCGCCGCCGGAGGCCGACACCGAGTCCGGGCCGGATCCGGCCCGCCCGCGCACCCGGGTCCACGAGGAAACCGCGCGCAGCATCATCACCCGCAACAACTCCCCGGACGTGGGCTTCTCGCAGTCGGTCAATCCGTACCGCGGATGCGAGCACGGGTGCTCGTACTGTTTTGCCCGGCCGTCCCACGCCTACCTCAACCTCTCGCCGGGGCTGGACTTCGAGACCCGGATCTTCGCCAAGACCAACGCCCCGGAGCTGCTGCGGCGCGAGCTGGCCCGGCCTGGCTACCAGCCCAGCCCAATCGCGCTGGGCATCAACACCGACGGCTACCAGCCGCTGGAGCGCAAGCTGCAGCTGACCCGGCGGCTGATGGAAGTGCTGGTGGAATGCCGCCACCCGTTCACCGTGATCACCAAGAACGCGCTGGTCGAGCGCGACCTCGACCTGCTGCGGGTCGCCGCGGAGCAGGACCTGGTGCAGGTGCACTTCTCGGTGACCACGCTCGACCCGCACCTGAGCGCCCGTCTGGAACCCCGCGCCGCCGCGCCGCACGCGCGCCTGCGGGCGATGCGCCAGCTGGCCGAAGCCGGGGTCCCGGTAGGCGTGATGTTCGCCCCCGCCATTCCCTGGGTGAACGACCATGAGCTGGAGAAGGTGCTGGAGGCGGCGCGCGAGGCCGGTGCCTCCAGTGCCGGCTATGTGCTGCTGCGGCTGCCGCACGAGGTCGCGCCGCTGTTCCGCGACTGGCTGCAGGCGCACGTGCCCGACCGCGCCGAACACGTGATGAGCACCGTGCAGCAGATGCGCGGAGGCCGCGATTACGATTCCGGCTTCGGCACGCGCATGCGCGGCCAGGGCCGCTACGCCGACCTGCTGGAGCAGCGCTTCGCCCTGGCGTACCGTCGCTTCGGCTACCACCAGCAGGTGGAGCGGCCCCTGGATTGCAGCCGCTTCACCCCGCCGCGCCCGGTTTCGCCGCAGGGCGAACTGTTCTGACCGACCTGGCGGCCGGCTCAGGCCGGCGGCTGGCAGGAATCGCGCACGATCAGGTGCGGGCGCACGCTGGCCACCGGCAGGGCCACGGGGGCGGCGCGGATCCCCGCCGCGGCCGCGATGCGACCGGTGTCGCGGATGTGCCGGCGGACCGTGGTCAGTGCCGGCCACAGGCGCGAGGCCAGCGGGCTGTCGTCGTAGCCGACCACCGACAGGTCCTGTGGAATCCGGATGCCGGCGCGCAGCGCCACCTTGTACACGCCGGCGGCGATCTCGTCGTTGCCGCAGAAGATCGCGGTCGGACGGTTGCGCCCGGCCAGCAGCTGTTCGGCCGCCGCCACGCCCGACTCGAACGAGTAGCTGGCCTCGATGATGCGCGACTTGGGCACCGCCATGCCGCGCCGGGCCAGGGCCTGGACGAAGCCCTCGGTGCGTTCCAGCGCCGAGCGGTAGGTCGCCGCGCCGGTGATCAGGGCGATGTCGCGGTGGCCCAGGTCCAGCAGGTACTCAGCCGCCTCCACCGCGCCCTCGCGGTCGTGGGTGACGATCATCCGGCCGTCGTTCTCTTCGAACTCGGCCGAGACCACGCGCGTGTAGCGGCAGTCCAGCTCCGCCATCCGGTCGACCAAGGCCGGATCCTCGGAGGCACGCGGCACCAGCATCACCCCGTGCAGCTTCTGCTGCTGGACGAAGCGGACCACGCCGTCGATGTAGCCCGGGGTGCGGCTGTCGCAGGGATGCACGACCAGCTCGAAGCCCGAATCGCGCAGCGCGTCCAGCGCGCCGTACTGCATGTCCACGATGTACTGGGCGGTGGGGTTGTCGTAGACCATGCCGATCAGGAACGAGCGGCGGAAGGCCAGGCCGCGCGCCATCGGGTCCGGCGTGTAGCCGACCTCGCGCATCAGCGCCTCGACCTTTTCCCGGGTGTCCTTCCGCACCAGTGGCGAGTTGTTGATGATCCGGGAGACGGTCTTCTTCGACACCCCGGCCATGCGGGCGATGTCGTTGATGGTGGCGGTCTTGCCGGACGGCAGCGACGGGACGCCGGGATTCTTGCGCGCGGGCATGTTCGGATTCACGTGGATTGACCCTGATTCTAGCCGGGCACGGCAATCGGGGCAGGACGGGACGATTGGCGGAAGCGCCGGCCCCACTACAATGACACCGATAGGCAGCGACGCGCGCGCATCCGCATCGGCGCCGGTGCCAACCACCTGATCGAGGAGCGGCCGATGTCTGCGCATGTGGTGTGTTTCGGTGAACTGCTGCTGCGCCTTGCGGCGCCGGGCCGCGAACGGCTGCTGCAGAGCGCGAGGCTGGAGGTGTGCGTGGGCGGGGCGGAGGCCAACGTCGGCGTGTCGCTGGCGCGCTTCGGCCACCGCGTGTCGATCGTCAGCACGGTGGCAGACAACGCACTCGGCGAGGCGGTGGTTGGCGAACTGCGCCGCCATGGCCTGGATACGGGCGGCGTACAGCGCGTGCCCGGGCGCATGGGCCTGTACTTCCTCGCCCCGGGGGCGATCCACCGCCCGGCCGAGGTGCTGTACGACCGGGCCGGCTCGGCCTTTGCGCTGGCTGCGGCCGACGCCTACGACTGGACGGCGCTGCTCGCCGGTGCCGACTGGGTCCACCTGGCCGGGATCACCCCGGCGCAGGGAGCCAACACCGCCGCCGCCGCCCTGGCCGCTGCGCGCGCCGCCCGCGCCGCGGGGGCGAAGGTCTCCTTCGACGGCAACTTTCGCCCGAGCCTGTGGCAGGCATGGAACGGCGACGCGCCCGGCATCCTGCGCGAACTGATGGCCGAGGCCGACGTGCTGTTCGCCGATTACCGCGACATGGGCGTGGTGCTGGGCGGCGAGTACGCGCAGGAGCAGCCACTGGCCCGCGTGCGCGCGGCGGCGGCCGATGCCTTCGCCGCCTTCCCGCACCTGCAGTGGATGGCCTGCACCCTGCGCACCCCGCGCAACGTCGACCACCATGCGCTGTCGGGCGTGCTGGTCGGCCGTGACGCCGGCATCGCCCTGGCGGCAGAACAGGAAGTGGGGCCGATCGTGGACCGCATCGGCGGCGGCGACGCCTTCGCTGCCGGCGTGCTGCATGGCCTGGCCAGCGGCTGGGACGCACAGCGCACGATCGACTTCGGCCTGGCCGCCGGCTGCCTCAAGCACTCGATCCCCGGAGACTTCAACCTGGTGTCCGAGGCGGAGGTCGAGGCTCTGGTCGGCGAGGGCCGCTACGACGTCAGGCGCTGAGCCTGCACCCGACGCTTCAGATGATGCGCAGGGTGATCGCCTTGAGCACCGCGCGGGTGCGGTCGCGGGTTCCGAGCTTGTCGAGGATGGCGGAGACGTAGTTCTTCACCGTGCCCTCGGCCAGGAACAGGCTGCGGGCGATCTCCTTGTTGGAATAGCCACCGGCCAGCAGGCGCAGGATTGCCACCTCGCGTGGGCCGAAACCCTCTGACGCGGGGACGTCGTCGTGGAAGCGGAAGCGTTCGCGCACCGGTCCGGTGCTGACCGGCGCCAGCAGGGTGCCGCCGCCGGCGACGTGGACGATGGCGCGCTGCAGTTCGTCCGGGGCGGCATCCTTGAGAAGGAAGCCCTGGGCGCCGGCCTGGGTGGCGTGCAGCAGCAGCTCGCTGTCGTCGAAGGTGGTCAGCAGCAGCACCGGGGTGGCGTCGCCGCGCTCGCGCAGGGCGCGCACCACGCCGATGCCGTCCAGCCCGGGCATGCGCACATCGCTGAGAACCACGTCCACCGTCGCGGCGGCCAGTGCCAGGAGCAGGCTGTCGCCGTCGTCGGCCTCCACGGCCACGATGATCCCCAGCCGTTCCAGCAGGGCGCGCAGCCCGGCCCGGACCAGGGCCTGGTCATCGGCCAGCGCCACCTGCAGCGGCGCGCCGCTCATCCCGGCAGCCACGCGCGAAGCCGCAGCGCGCCGCGTGCGGTACGGTCCAGTTC
>JAEWAG010000100.1 GCA_023391775.1 Pseudomonadota bacterium
GCGCCGGCGAGGTGCCGCCGGCCTGGCGCTTGAGCTGCTGCAGCTTGGCCAGGGACAGGGTCATGCCGCCTCCAGCGCGCCCAGCACCTGCAGTGCCAGCGCCTTCGGCGTGGTGTCCACGTCCTCCTGTGCAGCCAGCACCGGGCCGACGCAGGCCGGGCAGCCAGCCTTGCAGTCGCAGCCGGAGACCAGTTCGCGGGCGCGGGTGACCAGCTCGCGCTGGCGCTTCCACAGCGGCTCGCTCTGGCCCATGCCGCCGGGGTAGTTGTCATAGAGGTAGACGGTGGGGACGAAGCTGTCGTGGCGTTCCGGATCGACCACGTTGCCGTCCAGGCCGCGCAGCTGCCCGCGCCCGCGGCCATCGCCGCTGGCGAACCAGGCGCCGTCGCCGCTGCCCACCGCTTTCTGGAGGTCGGCCGACTCGGCCATCACCGCCACCTTGGCCACCACGTGCAGCGCATAGCCGGCGCCGAGGAAGCCGTCCAGCGCGTCCTGGCGGCAGGCGAAGCGCGATTCCAGCTCCGCCTGCGGCAGCTGCCACCACAGCGCCGAGGTGTGCAGCTCCTGGTCGGGCAGGGTCACCGGACCGTAGCCGATGTTCTCGTGGGTGTAGTAGCGGATCTTCTTGTAGCCGGACACGCGCCGGACCACGTGCACCTCGCCGTGGTGGCAGGTGCCGGCGCCGGCGATCACCCCGTCGAAGCGTTCGAGCACCTTCAGCTTCGTGTAGTCGATCGCGTCGGTGTAGTAGTCGACGTGGGTGCGGGTGACGTAGGCCTTGCGGCCCTCCCAGTCCAGCCGCTCGACCTGGTAGGGCACCGACTGCACCATGTGGATCGCGCCTTCGTAGAGCATCAGCGGCGCGGAGCTGAAGTCGACCTCGGCGATGATCACCTGCCGTCCATCGGTGCGGTCGACCACCACGAAGTTGCCATCGGCCACCGAGCGCAGGCTCACCGCATTGGCCGGGTAGCTGTCGGCGATCCACTCCCAGCGTCCGCCTTCCGGGTGGATCACCCCGTCCTCGGCCAGCAGCTGCAGGTACACCTCCGGCTCCACGCTGCCGAAACGCTCGCCCTGCAGGAACGGCAGCTCGAACGCGGCGCAGCGGATGTGGTCGAGCAGGATCACCGGCTGGTCCGGGGCGATGCGCGCGTGCTCCGGGGGCGCGGCGCTGAAGAACTCCGGGTGGCGGACCATGTACTGGTCCAGCGGATCGGAGCTGGCGACCATCACCCCCAGCGAGGCCTGCTGGCGGCGCCCGGCGCGGCCGAAGCGCTGCCAGGTCGCGGCCACCGAGCCGGGGTAGCCGTTGAGCACCACCAGGTCCAGGCTGCCGATGTCCACGCCCAGCTCCAGCGCCGAGGTGGAGACGATGCAGTCGATGCGGCCGGCGCGCATGGCCTGCTCGGCCTCGCGCCGCTCGGTGGGCAGGTAACCGCCGCGGTAGGCGCGCACCCGCGCCGGCTTGCGCGGGTCGCTGTCGAACACGTCCTTGAGGTACTTGGTCAGCACCTCGACCATGGTCCGCGACTGCGCGAACACCAGGGTCTTGAGCCCGGCCTTGAGTGCGGCCCTGGCAATACGGTTGGACTGCGAGCGCGCCGAGGCGCGCAGGCCCAGGTCCGGATTGACCACCGGCGGGTTCCACAGCAGCACGTGGCGGTCGCCGGTGGGCGCGCCGGACTCGGTGATGGCCTGCACCTCGTCCTCCAGCAGCGCCTCGGCGTGCTCCTTCGGATTGCCGATGGTGGCCGAGCACAGGATGAACTGCGGCTTGGAGCCGTAGAACGCGCACACGCGCTTGAGCCGGCGCAGGACGTTGGCCAGGTGCGAGCCGAACACGCCGCGGTAGCTGTGGATCTCGTCGATCACCACGTACTGCAGGCCCTCGAAGAACTGCGCCCACTTGGTGTGGTGCGGCAGGATCCCCTGGTGCAGCATGTCCGGGTTGGACACCACGATGTCGCCGTTGAGGCGGATCGCCTGGCGCTGGTCGCCCGGCGTGTCGCCGTCGAAGGTGGCGGGTTTGAGGCCCAGGTCGCCGGCGCGGTTGAGCTCCAGCAGTTCGGCCACCTGGTCCTGCGACAGCGCCTTGGTCGGGAACAGGTACAGCGCCTTGGCCTTGCGGGTCATGACCCCGCTGACCACCGGCAGGGTGTAGCACAGCGACTTGCCCGAGGCGGTGGGCGTGGCCAGCACCACGTGGCCACCGCCGGCCACCGCCTCCCAGGCCTGGGCCTGGTGCGCGTACAGCTGCTCCACGCCGCGCGCGCGCAATGCCGACGCCAGGCGTTCGGGCAGGCCTTCCGGCAGCGGCGCGTAGCGGCCCTCGCGGCCGGGCTGGACGAAGTGGCCGGTCACCCGGCCCTGGTACTTGCCGGCCAGGCGCACGGCGAAGCTGGCGCCATCACCGGCGGGCACCGGCAGGGCAGGGGAGTCGAACGCGGAAAGCGGGGCGAGTGCGGACATGGCGGCTCCGTCGGGAGCGCCCGGTTGTACGGGGAATCCGTCTCAAGGTGTGCGACGTGGTGGGACGGCACCTGTCTGCTTCAGGCTGGCGGTGCCCGCCGCCGCCATGCACCATCGGCACGGGTTGCCGGGAGAAAGAGCATGCGGAAACGGGCGTGGATCGCGGGTCTGCTGGCGCCATTGGCCGGCGGTGCGGTGCAGGCGGAGACCTGGCACTGCCGCAACGACGTGGAAGTGCAATGCGGCGCGGACGGCTGCAGTGCCGCCGCCGAAGGGGGCTTCACCCCGATGGACCTGGCCTTCGCCGAGGACGGCGGGTTGTCGCTGTGCGCCTACAGCGGCTGCTGGGAAGGCAATGGCGAGGTGGTGGCGCGCGCGCCCTGGCTGGTGGTGGGCGCCCGTGGGCTGCCGTGGTCGGATCCGCACGGCGGCCCGGACCGGATGAGCGATGTGCTGGTCGCGTTCGACCCGATCGACCGCGTGGCCCTGGTCAAGGCCGGCGGCTGGGCGCTGCCGATGCGCTGTGTACCGGCAGCGCGTGGGAGCGGCGACGCGGACTGAGCCGCGCCGCCATGTGCCGCCTCAGCGGCCCTGCGGCACCTTGAGCACCGCGTCCAGCGCCGGCTTGGGCTGGCGCTTGCGGTCGAACAGCAGCGGGTAGTTGGTGCGGTCCGCGATCGGATAGCCGTTCTTCCAGGACATGTCGTCGGCGACACCCCACACCGCGACCCGGTCCAGCTTGTCGGCCTTGCGGTGGAAGATGGCGAACAGCTCCGCGTAGCGGTCGGTGAGCTGCTGCTGCACGTCGGCCGGCAGGCCATCGCGGTACGGATCCAGGAATTTCTTGAACTCCGGCAGCTGGAACTGCGGATGCATCATGCCCTGGCCGATGATCTGGCCTTCCTTCGTCAGCGGCAGCACGTCCACGTCCAGCTCGGTGATCATCACCTTGACCCCGGCGGCGTGGTAGGCGTCGATCGCCGCCTCGATGTCGGCGGTGGCCGGGAAGTTCAGGCCCCAGTGGCCCTGGATGCCCACGCCATCGATGCGGATGCCGTGCTCCTTGAGCATCTTCACCATGCGCACGATGCCAGCCACCTTCTCCGGACGCCAGGCGTTGAAGTCGTTGTAGTACAGCTCGGTGTCCGGCGCGGCCTCGGCGGCGAAGCGGAACGCGTCGCGCACCAGGGCATCGCCATCGCCACCGTAGGCGCGCACCCAGGTGGTGTCGCGGTAGTTGCCATCCTCGCCGATCTGCTCGTTGACCACGTCCCAGGCGTGCACGCGGCCGGCGTAGCGCCCGGCGACGGTGGCGATGTACTGGCGCATGCGCTCGGCCAGCTGCGCCGGCGGCAGCGGCTGGCCCGCCGCGTCCTTGAAGAACCAGTCCGGGGTCTGGTTGTGCCAGACCAGGGTGTGGCCGACGATGAACATGCCGTGCTGCTGGCCGAATTCGACGAAGGCGTCGGCGGCGCTGAAGTCCCAGGTGTCGGGTGCCGGATGCAGCACCTCGACCTTCATCGAGTTCTCCAGGGTGATGGAGTTGAAGTGCTGCTTCACCAAAGCCTGCGATGCGGCATCCTCGCCGCGGACGATTTCGTCGTTGACCGCGGTGCCCATGCGGAACGCATCCTCGTAAGCCTGCTTGAGGGTGGTGGCCGGCTGCGCGGCCCAGGCGGGCATGGCGGCGGCCAGCAGCAGGCACAGGGCGAGGCCGCGGGTGGATCGCGCC
>JAEWAG010000180.1 GCA_023391775.1 Pseudomonadota bacterium
CGGACAAGTTCCTGGTCTCCGGCCGCGGCGAGCTGCACCTGTCGGTGCTGATCGAGAACATGCGCCGCGAGGGCTACGAGCTGGCCGTGTCGCGCCCGGAGGTCATCATCAAGGAGATCGACGGCCAGCTGATGGAGCCGATCGAGCAGCTGGTGGTGGACATCGAGGAGCAGCACCAGGGCGGCGTGATGGAGAAGCTGGGCATCCGCAAGGCGCAGCTGAAGAACATGGAGCCGGACGGCAAGGGCCGCGTGCGCCTGGACTATGAAATCCCGGCGCGTGGCCTGATCGGCTTCCAGAACGAGTTCAAGACCCTGACCCAGGGCTCGGGCCTGCTGTTCCACGTGTTCGACCACTACGGCCCGAAGGAACAGGGCGCCATCGCCAAGCGCCCGAACGGCGTGATGATCGCCAACGCCGCCGGCCCGACCCCGGCCTATGCGCTGGGCCCGTTGGAAGAACGTGGCCGCCTGTTCGCCGCCGAAGGCGACAACGTCTACGAAGGCCAGCTGATCGGCATCCACTCCAAGGACAACGACCTGACGGTCAACGCGATCAAGACCAAGCCGCTGACCAACATGCGCGCTTCGGGCAAGGACGACGCGATCAAGCTGACCCCGGCGCTGAAGTTCTCGCTGGAGCAGGCGCTGGACTTCATCGAGGACGACGAGCTGGTCGAGGTCACCCCGAAGGAAATCCGCCTGCGCAAGAAGATGCTGACCGAGAGCGACCGCAAGCGCGCTCCCCGCGCGGCCTGCCCCTGCCCGGCGCGGCCCGCCCGCGCCGGGACGGACACCGAAGACCGCCGGCCCCGTGGCCGGCGTTCTTCGTTTGCGACACCCTGCCCTGCTCAGGCTGGCGGCGGCGGTGCGATGGGTGCCTCGCCATCCTCGGCGCGCGGCGAATCCGGCACGTCGGCACTGGCGCTGGAGCGCATCCCGCGTTCCGGGCCGGTGTCCACCTGCGCGCGCAGGCGCGGCAGCGCGTAGGGATGGCGCGTGGCGAGGAAGTCGATCATCCGCTCGCGCACCGCGCAGCGCAGGTCGAAGGCCTCGCCCGAATCACGCGAGCTCACCAGCAGGCGCACCTGCATCACGTGCTCGCCGGTCTCGGTGACCTGGGCGATGCACACCCGCCCGTCCCAGCGCGGATCCTCGTTGCAGATGCGCTGCAGCTCCGCGCGCACCTCGTCCATCGGGGTGCGGTAGTCCAGCCACAGGAAGGCGGTGCCGAGCATCTGAGCACTGCGCCGGGTCCAGTTCTGGAACGGGTTTTCGATGAACCAGGACAGCGGCACCACCATTCGCCGCTCATCCCAGATCCGCACCACCACGTAGGTGCTGGTGATCTCCTCGATGCGCCCCCACTCGCCTTCCACGATCACCACGTCGTCCAGGCGGATCGGCTGGGCCAGGGCGATCTGCAGGCCGGCGATCAGGTTGCCGAACACCGGCCGGGCGGCGATACCCGCGACCAGGCCGGCGATACCGGCCGAGGCCAGCAGCGTGGCGCCGACCTGGCGCACCGCCGGGAAGGTCATCAGCGCCAGCGCCACGCCCAGCAGGATGATCCCGCCCATGGTCACGCGGCTCAGCACGCGGGTCTGGGTCTGGATCCTGCGCGCGTGCAGGTTGTCCTCGATCTCCATCGGGTTGTGGCGCAGGATCGAAGCCTCGATCGCGGCCACGATGCGCACCAGCAGCCAGGTGATGCAGCCGAATACCGCCAGGCGCAGCATGTGCAGCCAGTTCGCCAGGTGCTCCTCGGGCATCGGCACCGCACGCAGCGCCTGGCCGAGGAAGATCAGTGGCAGCGCGAAGGCCAGCGGCAGGATCACCGCATGGGCCACGCGCGCGCGGCTGGAGTCGCGCCGGGCGACGCGACGTGCGACCCGGCGCAGCACGAAGTGCACCAGCAGGCCCAGCAGCAATGCCGCGCCCAGTGGAATGGCATAGGCCCCGAACAGGCCCCAGTCGGGGCGGACGGACCAGGCGGACAGGACGTACGGATCGGGCATCGGTCTGCTCCTCGCGTTGCCGTGAGTGGCAGCCATGCGTGCGGTGGTTCCACCGCACGATGGCGCACAGGTCGATGCACCATCGTGCAGGCGCGCCCGTGACGGACGCGCAACAGGGCCCGGGTCAGGCCTGGGCTTCGGGTACCCGGCGGCCCTGCTTGCGCACGATCGCCATGGCGATCTCCAGCGACTGCTCGTAGTTCAGGCGCGGATCGACGGTGGAACGGTAGGCGCGCTCCAGGTCCACGTCCTTGAGCTCGCGCGCACCACCCGTGCACTCGGTGACATCCTCGCCGGTCAGCTCAAGGTGTACGCCGCCCAGGCGGGTGCCGGCGGCCGCGTGCAGGTCGAAGCTCTGCTCCACCTCGCTGAGGATGCTGGCGAAACGACGGGTCTTGTAGCCGTTGCTGGTGCTCTCGGTGTTGCCATGCATCGCATCGCACACCCACAGCACGCGGCGGCCGTCGCGCCGGACCGCATCCAGCAGTGGCGGCAGCTTCTCCGCGATCTGCATCGCGCCCATGCGATGGATGAAGGTCAGCCGGCCCGGCTCGTCGTCCGGGTTGAGCACGTCGATCAGGCGCAGCAGCTGGTACGGCTGCACCGAGGGGCCGACCTTGATCGCGATCGGGTTGCGGATGCCGCGGAAGTACTCCACGTGCGCACCGGCCAGCGCGGCGGTGCGCATGCCGATCCACGGGTAGTGGGTGGAGAGGTTGAACCAGCCCCACTGGCGCGGCACCTGCCGGGTCAGCGCCTCCTCGTAGGGAAGCAGCAGCGCTTCGTGCGAGGTGTAGAAGTCGATGCGGTTGAGGTTGTGCACCCGCGAGCCGGCCAGGGTTTCCATGAAGCGGACCGCATCACCGATGGAATTGACCATCTTCTGGTAGTCCTCGGCCAGCGGCGAGCAGCCGACCCAGCTGAGGTTCCAGTACTCGGGATGGTGCAGGTCGGCAAAGCCGCCATCGATCAGCGCCCGCACGAAGTTCATGGTCATCGCCGAGCGCGCATGCGCGGTGATCATGCGCTGCGGATCGGGCACGCGTGCCTGCGCGGTGAAGGCCGGGCCATTGACCACGTCGCCGCGGTAGCTGGGCAGGCTGACCTCGCCGCGGGTCTCCATGTCGGCCGAGCGCGGCTTGGCGTACTGGCCTGCGAAGCGGCCCACCCGCACTACCGGCAGGCGCAGCCCGTGTACCAGCACCAGGCTCATCTGCAGCAGCACCTTGAGCCGGTTGGAGATGGTGCCGGACTCGCAGTCGCTGAAGTTCTCGGCGCAATCGCCACCCTGCAGCAGGAAACGCTTGCCCTCCTGCGCCTCGGCGAGCTGCTGCTTGAGCGAGAAGATCTCCCAGGAGGTCACCAGCGGCGGCAGGTTGCGCAGTTCGGCCAGCGCGGCACCAAGCGCGTCGGCGTCGGGGTAGACCGGCATCTGCAGCGCCGGGCGCGCACGCCAGCTGTCCGGGGCCCAGTCGGCGGGCAGGTTCACGGGATGCAGGCTGCGTTCGGGCGTACTCATGGAAGTTTCCGGGTGGGGAGGGATGGCCGCGCGCGTCAATAGCGGCTGCGGCCCTTGCGCCGGCGCAGGGCGGCATGCAGCCCCCAGCCGGTCAACAGCACGAAACCGGCCAGGCTCCACGCCGGCATGCTCAGGCCCAGCAGGGTCCAGTCCACGTCGCCGCAGTTGCCGGTACCGGTGAGGACCTTCCGCACCAGCTCCATCGGGCCCATGGTTTCCTGCAGGAAGGAAAGCGGCGGGCCGCACGACGGCGCCGCATCCGGCGGCAGGCTCTGCAGCCAGACGTGGCGGCCGGCGATGCCGATACCGACCAGGCCGGCCAGGGCCAGCAGCGCGGCATAGGCCTTGCGTCCGCCAGGCGCGCGCGGCGCGTGCAGGCCGCCGACCAGGAACACCAGGCCCAGCGCGGCGTACGCCAGGCGCTGGAAGATGCACAGCGGACACGGCTCCAGGCCCTGGTACAGCTGGGTGTAGATCGCATAGGACAGCAGCGCGACGCAGCCAAGGAAGCCAGCCAGGAACGCGGTGCGGAAACTCCAGCGGAACGGATTCATCGGGCCAAGCCTGGAAATGATGCGCCGATTATTCCGCATCGGAGGGCCAAGAGGAAAAAGCGTGACAGCTGAAACGGAAAAACCCCGGACAGGCCGGGGTTCTCCTTGGATCTGGTGCGGCTGCGATTACTCGGCGGCCTCGGGGCGGTCCACCAGCTC
>JAEWAG010000189.1 GCA_023391775.1 Pseudomonadota bacterium
GACCTGGACCAGCTGCGCCGGCTGCTGCGGGTGCGGGCGCGCCCGTTCGCCGGACCCGTCGGCGGCGACCGCAGCCTGCCCGGCACCGAGATCGCCAGGGGGCTGTTCCTGGTCGAGGAGTTCCTGCCGGCGCCCGGCGTTCCGGAGCTGCTGGACGGTGCCTTCGACCGCGGCGAACCCATCGCCTGCGAGGACGTGCTGTTCTTCGACACCGAGACCACCGGCCTGGCCGGCGGCACGGGCACCCGCGCCTTCATGATCGGCGCGGCGGACTGGTGCGGCGCGCAGCTGCGCATCCGCCAGCTGACCCTGGCCAGCATGGGCGCCGAGTCCGCCATGCTCGATGTGTTCGCCAGCTGGCTGCAGCCACGCAGCATCCTGTGCAGCTACAACGGCAAGTGCTACGACGCGCCGCTGCTCAATACCCGGTACCGGCTTGCCCGGCGCAGCAGCCCCCTGCCGGGCCTGCGCCATGTGGACCTGCTGTATCCCACCCGCCGCAGCTACCGCGGCGTGTACGAGAACTGCCGCCTGGCCACGATCGAGCGCAACGTGCTGAAGATCGTGCGCGAGGACGACCTGCCCGGGTCGGAGGCGCCGGCGGCGTGGCTGGGCTACATCCGTGGCGGCGGCAGCGGCCTGCTGCGCCGCGTGCTGGCACACAACCGGCAGGACGTGATCACGCTGTCGCGCCTGCTGGCGTGGCTCGCGCAGCCTCGCACCGGGGAGCCGGCGTTATCGGCGCGTGAAGGCTTGTTGCCGGCGCTGTGATGGCATTCGTGTGAAGGCCTGCAGGCCGATTGCCGTCACTGGCGGCTGCCCGCATAGTGCGGCATCAGGCCCACGACGCAGGAGCTGCACGATGCACGGTGACGACCCCGGTCCTTCCCCGGATCCACTGCAGCACAGGGACGTGGTGATCCTGGGAGGTGGCCTGGCCGGCCTCACCCTTGCGCTGCAGTTGCGCCAGCGCAACCCGGACCTGGCGATCACCGTGGTCGAACGCCGCGCGCACCCGGTGCGCGAGGCCGCGCACAAGGTCGGCGAGTCGACCGTCGAGATCGGCGCGCACTATTTCGCCGACGTGCTGGGCCTGCGCGAGCACCTGGATACCGAGCAGGTACGCAAGTACGGCCTGCGCTACTTCTTCACCGACGGCCAGTACCGGGTGCAGGACTGCAGCGAGATGGGCGTCAGCCACCTGTTGCCGACGCCGTCCTGGCAGCTGGATCGCGGCCGCTTCGAGAACTTCCTGGGCGACAGGGTGCGCGAGGCCGGCGTGGAGTTCCTCGACCAGGCGGTGGTGCGCACGCTGGAGCTGTCCGAATCCGACGCGCCGCACCGGGTGGAGTTCGAGCATGCCGGCGCGCGCCGTGCGATCAGCGCGCGCTTCGTGGTCGACGCCTCCGGCCGCGCCGGGCTGATCAAGCGCAAGCTGGATCTGGCCCAGCCCAACGACCACGACGCCAACGCGGTGTGGTGGCGCATCGACGCACAGACCGACCTGGACCAGTGGTCGGATGACCCTTGGTGGCGGCAGCGTTTCGCGCCTGCGCGCAGGGTCAACTCCACCAACCACATGTGCGGGCCCGGCTACTGGTTCTGGCTGATCCCCCTGGCCTCCGGCTCGCATTCGCTGGGCATCGTCTGCGACGCGAAGATGCATCCGCTGGAGACCATGAACACCCACGCCAAGGCGATGGAGTGGCTGCGCAAGCACCAGCCGCGCGTGCACGAGGCGCTGGACCGGCCGGAGTACACGCTGCAGGACTTCCTGTTCCTGAGGCACTTCTCCTACGGCTGCAGGCAGGTCTACTCCGAGCACCGCTGGGCGCTGACCGGCGAAGCCGGCCTGTTCCTGGATCCGTTCTACTCGCCGGGCAGCGACTTCATCGCCATCAGCAACACCTACGTGTGCGAGCTGGTGGAGCTGGACCGCGCCGGCAAGCGCATCGGTCCGTACGCCGAGTTCTACCAGCAGCTGTACTTTTCCTTCTACGAAAACACGCTGACCCTCTATCAGGACCAGTACCCGATCTTCGGCCACCCGCAGGTGATGCCGGTCAAGGTGCTGTGGGACTACGTCTTCTATTGGGCGCTGCTGGCACCGCTGTTCTTCAGCCGGCGCCAGGCCGACCTGGGCATCCTCTCGCGGCTCAAGCCGCATTTCGCCGAGGGCCGGGCACTGAACCTGGCCATGCAGCGGCTGATGCGCGAATGGGGCACCCGGGACAGCGCGCCGGACCTGGCCCAGGCCCGCGCCTTCGACCAGTACGAGCTGGACTGGTGCCGCGAGATGAACGGCGCGCTGGCCGACGTGCTGGACGACGACGCCTACGTGGCACGCACGCAGCGCTGGGTCGCGGGCATGCGCCAGCTTGCGGCCGAGGTGCTGGCCCTGGCCCGCGGCATCGTGCCGGACATCGGCGACCACGGCCTGGATGCACTGCTCGCCGGCCACGACATGGATGCACACCCGGAGATGCTGCCGGCGCACTGGTTCAGTCCGGCGGAACGCCCATTGGCGGCGGCCAGCGCCTGAGCGGGCGCTTCATCACGGCGCGGCCGGATCACGCCAAGCTGCGTCACACGGATCGTCTGCGGGCGCCGGGACGTTCGCGTGAGCGACGCGCGGGGACTAGCGCAGCACGCCCCGCTGCGCGAGCCGGCGGCTGTAGAGGGCCAGTGACGCCGTCAGCACCGCGATCACCAGCGGCATCATCCACAGCGCGCCCAGCATCGCGCGTCCGTCGCCCAGCACCAGGGCGTGCAGCATGTAGACCAGGCCGCCGGCCAGCGACAGCGCGAAGCTGGCGGCGGCGAACGACGAGCGCATCAGCAGCGACAGGGCGCCGGCCAGGCCGCCCCACACCGCCGCCGTCCAGCCGAGCATCGCCCAGGCAGGCACCTGGCTGAACCACGCCACCTGCGCCTCGCTCATGCCCGAGGCGCGGTAGAACTGCGCGCCCAGGGCCAGGCTCATCACGTGATCGAAAGCCGCCGCCAGGCTGTAGAGCAGGAATACAGCGCCCAGCAGCCGGGCATGCCACGGCATCCGCATCCCCGCACGCCCCCCGGCGCGCCCGATTCGACCTTCCATGATCCGGCTCCATGCTGGCAACGGCGCCACTCTGCACCGGGCGACGGCGCGGCGGCAGGCCACGAGGTCACCGTGACCATATGCACAGGGCGATGAAACCACTGCCGCGTGGGGTGCCTCAGAGCACCAGGTCCAGCGCCAGCACGCCGGCCAGGCCGACTACCGAGATAGTGGTCTCCATCACCGTCCATGAGGAGAACGTCTGCTTCATGGACAGGTTGAAGAACTCCTTGAACATCCAGAACGCCGAGTCGTTGACGTGCGAGCCGAACACGCTGCCGGCGCCCACGGCCAGCACCATCAGCTCCGGCGAAGCGCCGGTGGTGGCGATCAGCGGGCCGACCACGCCGGCGGCGGTGATCACCGCCACGGTGGACGAGCCGATCATCACCCGCAGCAGCGCGGTGGCCAGCCAGGCGAACAGCAGCGGCGGCATCTGCCAGGCGCTGGCCAGCGAGGCGATGGTTGCGCCCACGCCACTGTCCACCAGCACCTGCTTGAACACGCCGCCGGCGGTGATGATCAGCAGGATCACCGCGATGCCGCCGATGGCCGCATTGAGCCAGCGGGTCTGCATCTCCAGGCCGACGCCACGCCGGTAGCCCAGCCAGTAGAAGGCCACCAGGGTCGAAAGCAGCAGGGCGACGGTCGGGTTGCCGAGGAACAGCAGCGCGGTGCGCACGGCGCTGTCCGGCAGCAGGCCGTCGGCCAGCACCGAGATGCTGATCAGCAGCACCGGCGACAGCGCGATCAGGAACGAGCTCCACGCGCCGGGGGGCGCGGCCTCCGGTGCATCCGGATCAGTGGTGAACAGGTCCGGCAGCGGCGGGTTGATCGCGGTCATGCGCCGGGCCAGCCACGGCCCGGCGATCACCACCGCCGGGATCGCCATGACGATGCCGTACAGCAGGGTGCGGCCCATGTCCGCGCCGAAGGCGTTGACCAGCACCACCGGCCCGGGATGCGGCGGCAGGAAGCAGTGCGTGGTGCTGAGCGAGGCGACGGTGGGAATGGCCAGCTGCAGGATCGGCAGGCCGGTACGCCGGGCCAGCGAGAAGATCAGCGGCACCAGGATGATGAAGCCGGCATTGAAGTACAGCGGGATGCCGACCAGGAAGCCGGTCAGCAGCAGCGCCCACTGGATGTTGCGCTCGCCGAAGCGCGCGATCAGCGTGGTGGCGATCTTCTCCGCCGCCCCGCTCTCCTCCAGCACCTTGCCGAGGATCGCGCCCAGCACGATCACCAGCGCCAGCCCGGCCAGGGTGCTGCCCACGCCCGCGTCGATGGTCTTCAGCAGCTGCTGCGGCTCGATGCCCAGCAGCAGGCCCATCGGAATGGCCACCACCAGCAGCGAAAGGAACGGACTGAGCTTGCGCGCGGTGAGGAAGATCTGCAGCGCGATGGCCGCGGCGATGATGAGGAAGGTGGTCATCGGGAGCTCCCCGTAATGCGAAGAAGGCGCGACGCCGGCGCGTGCCGGCGCGGGCATGGACCTGCGACGTCAGCGCTCCTGCACCGGATCCTGTGCACGCTGCCGCGCCAGGGCCTCGCGGCCCGCGCGCAGGGTTTCGACGATGGCGTCCACGTCGTAGACGCAGCCGCCCCAGGTGCCGCCGCTGGCTTCCTGCAGCGCCGCCCACAGCCGGGTATCGGCCGGCAGGCGCGGATGCGGGGCGATCGCCGGATGCACCGGGCGCAAGGCCAGCAGCGCAGCGGCCTCCTCCGCCGGCAGCGGCCGGTCGATGTCGGTGCCGATGAAGTCGATCCGACCCTCGAGCGTGTTGCGGTCGATCTCGATCCGCACCAGGTCGCCGTCGCGCAGGCGGCCGATCGGGCCACCGGCCAGCGCCTCCGGGCCGACGTGGCCGATGCAGGCACCGGTGGAGACGCCGGAGAAGCGCGCGTCGGTCAGCACCGGCACGTGCTTGCCCCAGGGCAGGTACTTGAGCGCGGAGGTGAGCTGGTAGGTCTCCTCCATGCCGGTGCCGGCCGGGCCGCAGCCGGCCAGCACGACGACGTCGCCGGCCACCACCGCGCTCTGGTCCTTGGCCTTGATCGCGGCGATCGCCTCGCGCTCGGTGGCGAACACCCGCGCCGGCCCGGTGTGGCGGTAGACGTTGTCCGCGTCGACCACGGTCGGGTCGATCGAGGTGGCCTTGATCACCGAGCCGTCCGGGGCGAGGTTGCCGACCGGGAACACCAGCGCCGAGGTCAGGCCCGCCGCGCGCGCCGCGTCGGGGCCCATGATCACGTGGGCCGGATCGACGCCGTCGAGCTCCAGCAGGCGCTGGCGGGCGATGCGGCGCGCCTCGCTGTGCTCCCACCACTCCAGGTTCTCGCCCACGCTGCGGCCGCTGACGGTGGGCGCGTCCAGGTGCAGCAGGCCCATGTCGCGCAGGTGCAGCATCACCTCGGGCACGCCGCCGGCCATGAACACCTGCACCGTGGGATGGTGGCGCGGGCCGTTGGGCAGCGCGTCGACCAGGCGCGGGGTGGCGCGATTGGCTGCGGTCCAGTCGGCCACGGTGGGCGCGGCCAGGCCGGCCGCGCGCGCGATCGCCGGCACGTGCAGCAGCAGGTTGGTGGAACCGCCGAAGGCCGCATGTACCAGCAACGCGTTTTCCAGCGCCTTGCGGCTGAGGATCGCCGACAGCGGCGTGCCGGCATTGGCCAGCTGCATCAGCGCCAGCGCCGAGCGCCGCGCCATGTCCAGCCACACCGGCTCGCCGGAAGGCGCCAGCGCGCTGTGCGGCAAGGCAATCCCCAGCGCCTCGGCGATCACCTGCGAGGTCGCTGCGGTGCCGAGGAACTGACAGCCGCCACCGGGAGAGCCGCAGGCCCGGCAGCCCATCGCCGCCGCGTGTTCGAGGTCGATCAGCCCGTGCGCGTAGCGCGCGCCGATGGTCTGCACCTTGGCCGTGTCCTCGGCGCCGCGCGCCGGCAGGGTGACCCCGCCGGGCACGATCACGCCGGGCAGCTCGCCGCAGCCGGCCAGGGCCAGCATCATCGCCGGCAGGCCCTTGTCGCAGGTGGCGATGCCCAGCACGCCGCGGCGCGTGGGCAGCGAGCGCACCAGGCGGCGCATGGTCATCGCCGCGTCGTTGCGGTACGGCAGGCTGTCGAACATGCCGGTGGTGCCCTGGGTGCGCCCGTCGCAGGGGTCCGAGCACATCACCGAGAAAGGCAGGCCGCCATTGCCGGCGAACGTCTGCGCGGCCTCCCGCACCAGCTTGTCGATCTCCCAGTGGCCGGTATGCAGGCCAAGGGCAACCGGCTGGCCGTCCTCGGCACGCAGGCCACCCTGGGTGCTGAGGATCAGGTAGGGATCGCGCGCGATCTCGCTGGCGCGCCAGCCCATGCCGGCGTTCTGGGTCATGCCGAACAGGTGCCCGCTCGGCGCCTCGCGCAGGGTGGCGTCGTCGATCGGCAGGCGGCCGGCCGGGCCGGCGCCGGAAGTGCGGGTGACGGCCAGCGCGCTGCCGTCCCCGAGGATGCTGTCGAGGACAGCGGCGCGACCGTCACCGTGCATGCCAGGTCCTCACGCGTCGGCGGTGGTCCACTGCCCGTCGACCAGGCGCAGCTGGCTACCGGTGGGGTTGGCATCGCGCAGCGCCGGCGGCAGCCGGTGCTGGCGCACGTTGTCGTAGCTGTGCAGCGCCGAGAAGCGCAGCAGCGAGGCCGGGATGCCGACCGCGGTGAACGCCGGATGGCCGGTGGCCGGGTACGGGCCGCCGTGGTTCTGCGCCGCCGACACGGCCACGCCGGTGGGCATGCGGTCGTTGATCAGGCGGCCGACGCGGGTGCGCAGGACCGGGGCCAGCTGGTCGTACAGCGCGTCGTCGGCGCCGCCGGTGTCGCTGTAGAAGGTGCCGGTGAGGTTGCCTT
The DNA here is from genome assembly GCA_023391775.1 of Pseudomonadota bacterium. GTDB lineage: Bacteria > Pseudomonadota > Gammaproteobacteria > Xanthomonadales > Xanthomonadaceae > Pseudoxanthomonas. The sequence continues at coordinate 6,986 of JAEWAG010000189.1, forward strand.
CCAGGGCCAGGGCGATCTGCAGCAGCTGCTCCTGCGACTCGGCCAGCACCAGCAGGCAGACCTGGCCGAAGGCCTCGTTCTGCAGCTGCCGCGGGTTCTGCAGGAAGCGGCTGCCGGAGACCTTCAGCAGGGTCGGCTGGAAGGCGTAGCCGGCCGCGTCCTCGGCGATGCCGCCGCCGGCCAGCAGTTCGGCACCGGCCTCGCGCAGGGCGGTCACCGCCTCGCCCACCGACTCCGGCGCGCGCGAGGTCAGCAGCACGCCGGCCTTGGTCGCCGCGGTCAGGCGCTGCATCTCCTGCACGAAGGCATCGGTGTGTTCGCCCGGGGCCAGCACGGTCACGCCGGGGCGGGTGCAGAACTGGCCCGCGCCCATCGCGCAGGAACCGGCCAGCTCGGCGGCGATCGCCGGGCCGCGCTCGGCCAGCGCGCCGGGCAGCACGAACACCGGGTTGACGCTGGACATCTCCAGGTAGGCCGGCTTGCCGGCTGCGTCGGCGGCGGCCTTGATCGCCATGCCCGCCGGACGGCTGCCGGTGAAGGCCACCGCCGCGGTGCGCGGGTCGGCAACCAGGCGCAGGCCCAGCTCGTTGCTGGTGTGGAAGAACATCTGCACCGCGCCGGACGGCATGCCGGTGGCCTGCGCGGCCTCGGCCGCGGCCTGGGCCAGCAGCAGCGAGGTGTACGGGTGGGCCGGGTGCGCCTTGGCGATCACCGGGTTGCCGGCGGCGAAGGCGGCGACGAAATCGCCACCGGAAATGCCGTTGAAGGCGAACGGGAAGTTGTTCGGGCCGAACACCAGCACCGGGCCGCCGAGCGGGCCGTGCATCGAGCGCAGGTTGTTGGCGGTGTCGATGGTCGGGCGCGCCCAGCCGCCGTCGCGCGCGGCCTTGGCGCCCTGGCGCAGCTGGCCGGTGGTGCGCGGCAGCTCGGCATTGCGC
>JAEWAG010000280.1 GCA_023391775.1 Pseudomonadota bacterium
GGGTGGTGCTGCGCTACCGCCTGGATTCGCTGCTGGACGGGACCCCGGCCGAACGCTGGCTGCGCCTGGGCAAGCCGTTCGTGCCGCGCGCGGCTGCCGGCATCGCCGCGCTGCCGCGGGGCGCGCGCCTGCGCCTGGCGCTGCAGGAACTGGGGCCTATCTTCGTCAAGTTCGGGCAGATCCTCTCCACCCGCCGCGACCTGCTGCCGCCGGACATCGCCGAGGAACTGGCCCTGCTGCAGGACCAGGTCGCACCGTTCGACGGGGCCGCCGCGCAGGCGATCGTCGAGCAGGCCCTGGGCCGGCCGGTGTCGCTGGCGTTCGCCGCGTTCGATACCCGGCCGCTGGCCTCGGCCTCCATCGCCCAGGTGCATGCCGCGCGCCTGCATGACGGGCGCGAGGTGGTGGTCAAGGTGCTGCGCCCGGATATCGAGCGCAAGATCGAAGCGGACATCGCCCTGCTGCGTTCGCTGGCCGCGGTGGTGGACCGTGCCCATCCCAGGGCCGACCGGATCCGCCCGCAGGCGGTGGTGGCCGAGATCGAGGCCACCCTGGCCGCGGAGCTGGACCTGCAGCGCGAGGGCGCCAACGCCTCGGTGATGCGCCGGTTCTGGCGCGACTCGCCGGACATGTACGTGCCGGAGGTGATCTGGTCGCACACCGCGCAGCGGGCGCTGACCATGGAGCGGGTGCACGGCATCCCTTCCGACGACATCGCCGCGCTGGATGCCGCGGGCATCGACCGCAAGGTGCTGGCGGCCAAGGGCGTGCGGGTGTTCTACACCCAGGTGTTCCGCGACAACTTCTTCCACGCCGATGCGCACGCCGGCAACATCTGGGTCGATTCGGACCCGGCGCGCCGCGACAACCCGCGCTTCATCGCCCTGGATTTCGGCATCGTCGGGCAGCTGTCCTCGCGCGACCAGTACTACCTGGCCGAGAACTTCATGGCCATCTTCCAGCAGGACTACCGGCGCATCGCCGAACTGCACGTGGAAGCGGGCTGGATGCCGGACACGGTGCGCATCGAGGAACTGGAAGCGGCCGCGCGCGCGGTGTGCGAGCCGTACTTCACCCGGCCGCTGAGCGAGGTTTCGCTGGCCGAGGTGCTGGCCAAGCTGTTCCGCACCGCGCAGCGCTACGAACTGACCCTGCAGCCGCAGCTGATCCTGCTGCAGAAGACCCTGCTCAACATCGAAGGCGTGGGCCGGCAGCTGGACCCGCAGCTGGACATCTGGGCGGTGGCGCGGCCGGTGTTGGAGCGCATCCTGCGCGAGCGCTACAGCCCGAAGCGACTGCTGCGCGAATTCCGCCAGCGCGCCCCGGAGCTGATGACCCGCGCGCCGGAGATGCCGCGCCTGCTGCACACCTGGCTGGAGCAGCAGGTCCAGGGCCGGCACCGGACCGGCATCCATGCGCCGGACCTGGCCGCGATCGAGCACACCCTGCGGGTGATGCAGCGGCGTTCGGTCGCCGCGATCCTGGGCGTGGGCCTGCTGCTGGTGGCGGCGGTGCTGTACGCGCTGGAGGCCGGCGGTCCGGCGCTGGCCGGGGTGCCGTTGTCCTCGTGGGTGGCCGGCATCGGTGGCCTGTGGGCGGTGCTGGCGGCGTTGCCGCGGCGCTGAGCCGGCCGGTACGTGCCGCCGTGGCGGATACGCAAAGGGCCCGCGCGAAGCGGGCCCTTTGTGTTGTGGTGGGCGCAGTCCGGTGACCGGCGCCGCGCCACCGTTCAGGGGCTGGCGGCTGCCGCGCCGGCGGTGGCGGCGAAGTCGCCGGCAGCGACCACGCTCAGCCTGGCCGGGTCCAGGTAACGGCGGATCGCGGCGTTGACCTGCTCCACGGTCAGGGCGCGATAGGCCTCGTCCAGGCCGGCGGTGAAGGCCATGGTGCGGTTGAAGAACAGCTGGTCCTGCAGCATCCCGGCCACGGTCTCGTCACTGGCGCGGGCCTGCTCGCGCTCGGTCAGCAGGCCGGACACCGCGTCACGCAGCTCCGCCTCGGTGATGCCGTCGGTGACCAGCCGCGCCAGTTCCTCGCGCATCGCCGCATCCACCCGGTCGATGTTCTCCGGCGCGGCGATGGCCTGGATCACCAGGCTGCCGGCATCGTCCTGGCCGCCCGGGCTGTCATCGGCCTGCACCGAGCTGCTGACGCCGTAGCTGAGGCCGTCCTTCTGGCGGATGCGGTCGCCCAGGCGCGACTTGAGCGCGCCGCCGCCGAGCACGTGGTTGGCCACCACCAGCGCCGGGTAGTGCGCGTCGGTCACCCGCAGCGGCAGGTTCTGGCGCGCCAGCAGCACCGCGTTGGGCTTGTCCGGGGTGGGCAGGCGCCGGGCCAGCGGCGTGACCTCGGCATGGGCGGTGGCGATGGTCTGGTAGGGGCGCGCGCTGCGCCAGCCGGCGAACAGCCGCTCCAGCTGCGCACGCACGGCCGCCGGGTCGAAGTCGCCGACGATCGCGATCTCGCCCTGGGCGGTGCCGTAGAAGTCGCGGTGGAACGCGACCAGGTCCTCGCGGGTGAGCGCGCGCACCGCGGCCAGGGATTCGTCCCGGCGCTCGGTGCGCAGCGGATGGCCGGCCGGCCACGGGTCGAAATGCCGGGACAGCGCCAGGCTGGCGATCGCGCCGGGCTCACTGCGCGAGGCCTCCAGGCCGGTGATCGCCTGCAGCCTGAGCTGCTCGAACTCCTCCTCCGGGAAGGTGGGCTCGCGCAGCACCAGGGCCAGCAGGTCCAGGGTCTCGGCCAGGGTGGCGCCGCGGCCCAGCAGCCCCAGGCGGGCGCCCTGCAGACCGCCGCTGACCCCGCCCTTGGCCTGCAGCTGCTCCAGGCGCTGGTGGATCGCCTGGCGGTCCAGGTCGCCGGCGCCGCGCATCAGCATCGCCCCGGCCAGGCCCGCGGCGTGCTGGCGCCCGGCCAGCGAGTCGGCATCACCGAAGCGGAAGTACGCATCCACCACCACCGTGCTGCCACGCGTGCGCTTGGGCAGCAGTGCGACCTTCAGGCCCTCGCCGAGGGTGAAGCGCTCGGTGCGCGACTCGATGTTCTGCGGGGTCGGCTCGAAGTGCTCGCCCGCGGCCAGCGCCTCGCGGCCGGTGTAGCCGGCCACCACGTCGGCCGCCGGCGGCGCGGCCGGCACCACCACCCGCTGCGGTTCGTCGGACGGTATGAAGCGGCCCAGGGTGCGGTTGTGCGGTCGCAGGTAGGTCGCGGCCACGCGGTTGACGTCCTCGGCGGTCACCGCGGCGATGGCGTCGCGGCTGGTGAACACCAGGCGCCAGTCGCCGGCGGCGACGAACTCGCTCAGGGCCATGCCCACCGCGTTGCCGGCGGTGAAGTACAGGTCGTAGGCGTTGGCCAGGCGCTGCCGGGCCTGGGCCACCTCCTCGTCGGTGACCGGGTTGTCCGCCAGCTCCTCCAGCTGCGCGAGCAGCAGCGCCTCGGCCTTGCCGGCGTCGCCGTCCTTCGGCTGCACCGCCACCACGGTGAACAGGCCCGGGTCGGCCAGGCGGTCGATGCCGGCGCCGGTGGCGGCGGCGATGCGCGGCTCGACCAGG
>JAEWAG010000347.1 GCA_023391775.1 Pseudomonadota bacterium
CTTCTTTTCCCCCCCCCCCCCGGGGCCGGGCCACGGCCCCGGGGTCGGCGCGGGCCGTCGTTGCCAACGGCCCATCCCTGGATCAGCCGCGCGGCGTGCGACGCGGCGCGGACTCGAGCTGCTGCACACGGCCTTCGATCTGGTCCAGGCGGCGGTTGGCCTGCTGCGCGGACTGGTTGGCCGACTCGGCACTCTGGGCTGCGCTCTGCACACGGCTGTCGAGCGTATCGAGGCGCGAGTTGATGGTGGCGAATTCGTCGCTGTAGGTCGCGCAGCCGGCAAGGCCCAGGGCGGCGACAAGACCCACGCCAACGGTACGAACGGTTGCCAGGTTGAACTTGGTCTGCATTTCAATCCTCCTTCGTCGGGGGAACCGGAATATAGCCGTGTTCGCGTGCATGGCATTTCACGGCTTAAGTCGATGTTGGGGTACGTGGATGGAACGTGACGGAGGTGCTTTGCATGGATTGACCGGGCCGGTGCTAGTGTGCCTGCACCCTTGGCATGGAGAGGGCCATGCGTACGTTGAGACGTCCGACCGTTGCACATCCCCTGCCCGTCCTCGGCCTGCTTGCGTTGGCTGGCCTGGCGCTGCCACCGGCGAGGGCCATCGACGCAGGCGGCCAGGCCAACCTGATGCAGCAGCACACCATGATGCGCAACCAGAGCACCGGCGATGGCCCGGACTGGATCGACCGCGAGGCGCTGCGCAGGAAGAACGGCGGAAAGGTGCTGCCGGGTGTTCCAGACCAGCCAAGGCCGACGCCCCGGGAGATGCTGGCAAGGGATGATGTGCGGGCACTGGTGAAGCGCGAACGCGCGCGCCTGCAGCCGGAATACGAACGCCGCGTGCGTGACGATGGCAAGGCGAGCGCGGATCGATGGCTGCGGGAGGTGGCCGCTGAACTGGGTCGCCGCGCCGGCGAGGCGGCGAAGGCCCGCTGAGGTCGCTGGCCGCCCCGTTGCTGTCACAACAGCCTGCTCCGGCGACGCTTGGCGACTGCCCAATCCGGTAAGCCTCGCCGCCCGGTGGTGAGCGCGCGTTGCGTCGTCCGGATCCGGTGCATCCCACCCGGGGGACGGGCGTCCACTGTCCGTGCGATTCAGCTGGCGACCCGACCCGCGCCCCGCCCCGCCGTTGCATAACGGAGGGATCACCCACGGAATGGCGCGTGAGGCGTGCCGGGATCAACATGTCGCCGGTTGCAAGGACAGCCAGGACATATCGATCGACGCATGCCATCGCGGCGGCGCGTCAGCCCAGGGGATGGGTGGGAATCTGGCGCGGTGCGCGCCGGTGATGGTGGAGCCAGGCGGGATCGAACCGCCGACCTCCTGCATGCCATGCAGGCGCTCTCCCAGCTGAGCTATGGCCCCACGGGCAACAACCAGGTGGCCGTTGCGGTACTGCTGCATGTGGCGTCCCCACGGGGATTCGAACCCCGGTCGCTACCGTGAAAGGGTAGTGTCCTAACCACTAGACGATGGGGACAGGAATCCTGCTTGAAACCCACTCGCTTGTAATGGTGGAGCCAGGCGGGATCGAACCGCCGACCTCCTGCATGCCATGCAGGCGCTCTCCCAGCTGAGCTATGGCCCCACTGGCAACAACCCGAAGGTCGTTGCGGTACCTCTGGTATGGCGTCCCCACGGGGATTCGAACCCCGGTCGCTACCGTGAAAGGGTAGTGTCCTAGGCCTCTAGACGATGGGGACAAATCGTCGCTTCGACAGCCCGGAGGCTGGATTGGTGGAGCCAGGCGGGATCGAACCGCCGACCTCCTGCATGCCATGCAGGCGCTCTCCCAGCTGAGCTATGGCCCCACGAAGCTGAGGGCGCGAATCTTAGCCAGTCCCGGTGACTTGCGCAAGCATTTCTTCGGCTTCGCCATCGACCATCGGGCGCAGTTGCGGGTCCAGTGCAACGCGCTCGTCGAACACGAAACAGCGGCCTTCGTAGCCCTGCCCGCCGACCCGTTCAAACCAGCCCAGGATGCCGCCGTCCAGCTGCAGGACGTTGTCCATCCCGTCCTGGCGCATCCACAGCGCGGCCTTCTCGCAGCGGATGCCGCCGGTGCAGAAGCTGACGACGGTCGCCCCTGCCAGCGCTTCCCGGTGCGGCTGCAACGCATCGGGCAGCTCGGTAAAGCGGGTGATGGGCAGGGTCAGCGCATCCTTGAAGGTGCCGTACCCGATCTCCTGCACATTGCGCGTATCGAGCATCACCACCGGACGCCCGGCATCGTCCCGGCCGCCCTGCGCCAGCCAGCGCGCCACGGTTTCCGGATCCACCGCCGGAGCGCGCTCACCCTGGGCCAGCGGCGTGGCCTGCGGCTTGCGGAAGCTGATGATCTCCGGCTTGACCTTCACCTTCAGCCGGGCGAACGGCACCGCATCGCTGTGGCTGTACTTTGGCTGCAGCGGAGCAAAGCGCGGATCGGTGCGCAGCGCGTCGACGAACCCGCGCAGGGCGGCATCCGGCCCGGCCAGGAACAGGTTGATACCCTCCTCCGCGACCAGGATCGTGCCCTTGAGCCCGGCCTCGCCGGCAGAGCGTTCAAGATGCGCGGCAAGCGCGTGCGGATCTTCGACCGGGACGAAGAGATAGGCGGCTAGATTGAGCATGGCGCCATTGTAAGGCGCCGCCGCTGCCGGCCCTCAGCCCAGCAGCCACCACGGCAGCGCCAGGGTCAGGGCGATGATCGCCACGATCGCAAGCAGCCGCGGCAGCATGAACCCCGGCCGGGTCCGCAGCAGCTGCATGAACGACTCTTCCTCGCCGCTGCGGCGACGCTCCTCCACCGCGGCCATCGCGCGCTCGCGGCGCTGCTGCTGGTAGCCGTCGAGCACGGCACGGGCCCGGGGGTATTCATCGGCATCACGCAGCCACAGGGCCGGGGCGGACAGGCCCAGCAGGCCGGCGTCGGTCTCGTACCAGCCGAAGCCGTGTTCGTCGAGCAGGGAGCGCACTTCGCCGGCTTCGTCGTCGGGAACGTTGCGCAGGGAAAACAGCAGCTTGGCCATGCACGCATGATACGCGGCCATCGCCGCCGACGCCGTCGCGGTTTACCCTTGCTGCCCCGTTACGGACCTGCCCCCGCCATGCGCCGTCTGCTGCTTCCCTGCCTTGTCCTGCTCTGCTCCATCGTCCTGGCCGCGTGCAGCGAGCCCGGTCCGCCTCCGGGCGGCTCGGTCGCCGCGCTGGAGCGCATCGACGACGTCGTCGGCGAAGGCGCGGTGGCTGCGCCGGGCAGCAAGGTGACCGTGCACTACACCGGCTGGCTGTATGACGAGCGTGTGCCCGAGCGCCGCAGCCGCAAGTTCGACAGCTCGCTGGACCGCGGCCAGCCCTTCAGTTTCCTGCTCGGTGCCGGCCAGGTGATCCGTGGCTGGGACGAAGGCGTGGCCGGCATGCGCGTGGGCGGCAAGCGGACCCTGGTGATCCCGTCGGAGCTGGGCTACGGCCGCCGCGGCGCCGGCCGGGCAATTCCGCCGCACGCCTCGCTGGTGTTCGAGGTCGAGCTGCTGGACGTGGAAGCGCCCTGATCCATGGATGAAGCTGTCGCAACCCTCCCCGGCCTTGCCATTGTCGGTGGCGGACCGGCTGGCCTGATGGCCGCCGAAGTTGCCCGCGCCGCGGGTGTCGAGGTGGATCTCTTCGACGCCAAGGGTTCGGTCGGGCGCAAGTTCCTGATCGCCGGCAAGGGCGGGCTCAACCTCACCCATGCCGAGCCGATGCCCGGCTTTGCGCGTCGTTACGGTGCGCGCGAGGCGGAGGTCGCGTCCTGGCTGCGCGCGTTCGGTGCCGACGAGCTGCGCCAGTGGGCGCGCGGCCTGGGCGTGGAAACCTACGTGGGCAGCTCGGACCGGGTGTTCCCGCTGGACCGCAAGGCCGC
>JAEWAG010000364.1 GCA_023391775.1 Pseudomonadota bacterium
GGCGAGTCCGCCTCCGCGAACACCTGGCGGGCGGCGCGCGTGGAAAGCCTGCGTGCTTCCGCCAGCGGCACGCCCAGGGCGCGGGCCTGCAGACCTACAAGCGCCAGGTCCGCTGAAGGGAGGGTACGGGCTCCGCCATCGCGGCCGCGCGCCGCGTGGCGGAGGTCCGCTAGCCCCGGCGCCGCGAGGCCGGGGCGGTGCCGCGGTAGTCGCGTGGCGAGCAGCCCATGGCGCGGCTGAAGAAGCGGCTGAAGTAGGCCGGGTCGCTGAACCCGAGCAGGTCGGCGATGCGCTGCACCGGCGTATCGGTATAGGCCAGGTGGCGGCTGGCCTCCAGCAGCAGGCGCTGGTGCAGCAGTCCCTTGGCGGTGGTGCCGGCCAGTTCCCGGCAGGTGCGGTTGAGGCTGGCCTCGCTCACGCCCAGGCGCTGGGCGTAATGGCCCACCGGCAGGTGCTGGGCGTAGTGCTGTTCGACCAGTTCGCGGAAACGTGCCATCCGCTGCTCCAGCTGCGCGCGGGCACCGGGCATCGCCGCCTCGGTGCCGCCACGGACGATATGCACCAGCAGCTGCAGGCACATGGCGCGCATGAGCGGCTCGCGCGCCGGGCGGTCGCCGGCGTGCTCCTCGGCCAGCTGGCTGCACAGGCCGGCGATGGCGGTCGCCTGGCCGCGCACGTGGAGCTGGACGGGATCGTGCAGACGGTGGGCCGCGTCCAGTTCCCGGCCCAGCCGTTCGAGCAGGGGCGCACCCAGGGTCAGAACATGGCCCTGGACGTCCGGGTCGAACCCGAAACCGTGCACGCACAGGGGCGGCAGATAGAGCAGTACCGGCCCACTGGCGCGGCCATGCCGACCGTCGATCTGGAAGGTGGCGGTGCCGTGGCTGATCCACAGCACCTGGGCCAGGTCCGAATGGCGGTGCGGTTCGATGACCCAGCCGTGCAGGCGGCTGCGCGCTGCGATGGTCTCGCAATGCAGCAGCTCCGGCGAGGGCAGGGACCGCGCTTCTCCATACAGCGGGAACAGCGGCACCGGCGAAGGCGAGCCGCGGGCTGGCCGCAACGAAGTCGGCATGGTTCGACGCTCCTGGCGTGACCGCGGGGAAGCGGACGGCGGAATGATATGATTGATAACAATACTCCGCCGAGGCCGGTCGCTCAAGCCGCCACGCCCGCCCCGGCGGGCCGCCGGATGGGCCGTGCCTGGCGCCCGGCGGATGCGTGGAAAGTGCAAGAAGGCGCGCCGGCCAGTGCATTCAAAGCAGGCTGGCCAGCGCCAAGAATCGATGCATGACATGGTGTTACCCGGAGAATCCATGAAGACCCAGGTGGTGGTGATCGGTGCCGGTCCGTCCGGCCTTCTGCTGTCCCAGCTGCTGGCCCGATCGGGCGTGGACGTGGTGGTGCTGGAGCGCCAGACCCCGGACTACGTGCTCGGCCGCATCCGCGCCGGCGTGCTCGAGCAGGGCACGGCCGAGCTGCTGCGGCTGGCCGGGGCGGGCGAGCGGATGGATCGCGAGGGTCTGCCGCACGACGGCTTCCACATCGGCGTGGACGGCCAGCTTCACCGGATCGACCTGAAGGCACTGACCGGCAAGCAGGTACTGGTGTACGGCCAGACCGAACTGACCCGCGACCTGATGGAGCTGCGCCAGCGCGAAGGCGCGGTCATGTACTACAGCGCGTCCGATGTGCAGATCCACGACGTGGCCGGCACCGGGCCTTCGGTCAGCTTCACCCATGAAGGCCGGCAGGTGCGCATCCAGTGCCAGTACATCGCCGGCTGCGACGGCTTCCATGGCGTCAGCCGCCGCAGCATCCCGGCCGGGGTGATCACCGAGTACGAGCGCGTGTACCCGTTCGGTTGGCTGGGCCTGCTGTCGGATACTCCGCCGGTGGACCACGAGCTGATCTACGCACGCAGCCCGCGCGGCTTCTCGCTGTCGAGCATGCGCTCGCTGACCCGCAGCCGCTATTACCTGCAGGTGCCGCTGACCGAGAAGGTGGAGGACTGGAGCGATGCCCGCTTCTGGGACGAGCTGCGCCGTCGCCTGCCACCCGCGCACGCCGAGCGGCTGGTCACCGGCCCCTCGCTGGAGAAGAGCATCGCACCGCTGCGCAGCTTCGTGGTCGAGCCGATGCAGTACGGACGCATGCTCCTGGTCGGCGATGCGGCGCACATCGTGCCGCCCACCGGTGCCAAGGGCCTGAACCTGGCCGCGTCGGACGTGTACGTGGCCTGGAAGCTGCTGGAGAAGATCATGCGCACCGGTGACCACAGCCATGCACAGCGCTATTCGCCGCTGTGCCTGGACCGGATCTGGAAGTCGCAGCGCTTCTCCTGGTGGCTCACCGGGCTGCTGCACGACTTCGAAGGCGCGCCGGCGTTCGACTGCCGCATCCAGCAGGCCGAGCTGTCCTACCTGCTTGGCAGCGAGGCCGGGCGGCGCACGATCGCCGAGAACTACGTCGGCCTGCCGTTCCCGGATATCGACTGAGGCCCGGCGGCGGCCGGCCGCTCACCAGAAATCCGGCGCCTGCCGCCTGGCGTGGCCGCGCGGATCCAGCGCCGCGGCCAGGTCGCTGCGTACCAGCTCCATCACCCGGCGCTGGGCGCGCGTGCCTGGCCGCTGGCTGCTGGTGGCCAGGAGGATGCGGGTGGAAAGGCCCGGCGAGACGATGGACTGCATCAGGTAGCGCTCCGGCTGGGGCATGGTATGCATCGCGTGCTCGCTGAGCACCGCATAGCCCACGCCATCGGCCACCAGCCCCAGGATCGCGTCCACGCCGTCGGCCTCGATCGCCACGGTGGGCTGCAGGCCCAGCCTCGCCAGCGCGTCCTCCACCAGCAGGCGCAGGGTGTTGGGACGCCGCGGGATGACCAGCGGCAGGCCGGCCAGGGCGGCCAGCGGCACCGGCTGCGGACGCGCGCCGGCGCTGGCGCGCGAGAACAGCATCAGCGGCTCCTCGTACACCGCTTCGCAGTCGATCCCGGGCTGGACGGGGCCGTCGTAGACCAGCGCGATATCCAGCTGCCCGGCGGACAGGGCCTGGAGCATGGTGGTGCTCAGGCCCTCGCTGATGGACAGGGTGACCCCCGGCAGCTGGCGGCGCACCGCGCGCACCAGCGGCACGGTCAGGACCTTGGAAACCGTCGGCGGCATGCCCAGGGCGATGTGGCCGCGGGTGCCGCCGCCGAGCTGGGCCAGTTCCTCGCGCAGGTTGTCCAGCTGGTGCAGGAGGCCGCGGCCACGCTCCAGCAGCAGCGCACCGGCTTCGGTGGCGACCACGCCGCGGCCGTTGCGCACCAGCAGCGGCTGGCCAAGCTCCAGTTCCAGCAACCGCACCTGGCGGCTCAGCGCCGGCTGGGCCACGTCCAGCACCACCGAGGCACGGGTGAAGCTGCCAAGCTCGGCGACGTGGATGAAATAGGTGATCTGGCGCAGATCCATGGGGGCGGGGGCGGAACCATGCCGAAGGGCCCGGCGCTCTTAAGCCGCGCCCGTGCCCGTTTACGGATCGATGTCCAGCACCAGGCGTGGGGAGCGCGCGCGTGAGCAGCAGGGCGTGAACAGCATGTTCGACGCGCGCTCCTCCTCGGTAAGGTAGGCATCGCGGTGCTCGGGGATGCCATCGAGCACCGGAGTGACGCAGGTCCCGCAAATGCCCTGCTCGCACGACAGCGGGATGAACACCCCGTTGGCCTCAAGGCATTGGGCCACGGTCTGCCCGGCCTGGACCTGCAGCACGCGGCCGTCGTTGAGCTGGACCTCGAAGGCCTGGTCGCCCTCCAGCGCCACCGGCTCGGCGCTGAAGGATTCGCAGTGGAAGGCGTCCTCGGCCAGGCCGGCCTGGCGCGCGGCTTGGCGGGCCGCCTCGATGAAGCCCGCAGGGCCGCAGGCGTAGACATGCGTGCCTGCGGGTGCGGCGGCGATGATCGCGGCCAGGTCGTGGCTGGGCGTGCCGTCGGCCCCGTCCAGGTG
>JAEWAG010000198.1 GCA_023391775.1 Pseudomonadota bacterium
CGTTGCGGGCGTGCCGGCCGCGGTGCGGCTACTTGCCCCGCGACAGCGGCGGCAGTCGCAGGCGGGTGCGGTGTCGCGGCGCCGGGCAGCCACGGGTGTCCACGCCGCGGAAGTAGCCGCGCTGCCACTGTTCGCGCGCCGCCTCCGAGGCCGGGTCGGGCAGGCTGTGCAGGAAGTGCGCGCGGCTTTCGGTCCAGCGCAGGTACTCGGCCTCCAGCGCCGGCGTCTCCGACAGCGGCCTCCAGCATGCCTCCACCTGGTCCAGCAGCCCGGCCTGCAGCGGCAGCAGGTGGGCGAAGGCGTCGCCGGCCTCGAAACGCACCTCCCCGGGACGGGTGAACCGCCAGTTCATGGTGAAGGCGTACGGGCTCCAGTCGGTCTCCACCAGCCCGCTCAGCCCGGCGATGCCGTCGCGCGGGCGGTTCAGTGGTGCGGTCACCAGCAGTTCCACCTGCGGGTCGGTGCGGAACAGGCACGGCACGTGGAAGGTGAGCACGCCGTGGCCGAAGTGGCTCAGCGCCGGGGCGACGGTGCCCGGATCGGCCAGGACCACCACGTCCTCCAGGCCGTCGCCGCCGTTCCAGCGGGCGCTGAAGCCGGACTGGCACAGCAGTTCCCAGCCCAGCGTGTTGGCCATGTCCAGCGGCAGGCAGCGGTAGGCATAACGCTGGGCGGTGGCGTCCATCCACTCGCGCTCGCGCGGCGCGGGGCGGATGTCCAGGGTGTAGCCATCGAGCACGTGGGCGGTGAGCTTCATGAAAGGTCCGTTGCGCGGGCCGGCACGGGCCCGCAGGCGCTTGCTGTCATCATAGGCGGCCGTGCTTGCCTTGCCTTCCGTCCGCCCCCATCCAGAGCCGATGACCGACACCACCCTCACCCTCGCCCAGTCCCGCCTGCTGCAGCCCGGCGGGCTGGATCCGGCCGCCCTCGACCACGCCTTCGGCACCCTGCTCGGCCCGGGCATCGATTTCGGCGACCTGTACTTCCAGCACAGCCGCCGCGAGAGCTGGTCGGTGGAGGACGGCATCGTCAAGGACGGCGCGCATTCGATCGAGCAGGGCGTGGGCGTGCGCGCGATCTCCGGCGAGAAGACCGGCTTCGCCTATTCGGACGACATCAACGCCGAGGCCCTGCGCCTGGCGGCCGGCTCGGCCCGCGCCATCGCCCGCGACGGCGGTGCGCACGCGCCCCGGCAACTGGTGCGCGCCGGCGGCCATGCGCTGTATCCGGCGCTGGATCCGGTCGATGGCATGCGCAACGAGGACAAGGTCGAGCTGCTGCGTGGCCTGGACCGCCTGCTGCGGGCCGCCGACCCGCGCGTGCAGCAGGTCAGCGTGAGCCTGTCCGGTGGCGTGGATACGGTGCTGGTGGCGCGCAGCGACGGGGTGCTGGCCGCCGACGTGCGCCCGCTGGTGCGGCTCAACGTGCAGGTGATCGTCGAACACAACGGCCGCCGCGAGTCCGGTTACGCCGGCGGTGGCGGGCGCTATTCCTACGAGGAGCTGTTCTCCGGCGGCCGCCCGGAGCGGCTGGCCCGCGAGGCGCTGCGCCAGGCGCTGGTCAACCTGGAAGCGGTGGACGCACCGGCCGGCACCATGCCGGTGGTGCTGGGCGCCGGCTGGCCGGGCGTGCTGCTGCACGAGGCCGTCGGCCACGGCCTGGAAGGCGACTTCAACCGCAAGGGCACGTCGACCTATGCCGGGCGCATCGGCCAGCGGGTGGCCGCGCCCGGCGTGACCATCGTCGACGACGGCACCCTGGCCGGCCGCCGTGGCTCGCTCAACATCGACGACGAGGGCGAGCCGACGCGCTGCACCACCCTGATCGAGGACGGCGTGCTGGTGGGCTACATGCAGGACTCGCTCAACGCGCGGCTGATGGGCATGGCGCCGACCGGCAACGGCCGGCGCGAGTCGTTCGCCCACCTGGTGATGCCGCGCATGACCAACACCTACATGCTGGCCGGCAGCCACGATCCGCAGGAGATGATCGCCTCGGTGAAGAAGGGCCTGTACGCGGTGAACTTCGGCGGCGGACAGGTGGACATCACCAGCGGCAAGTACGTGTTCTCGGCGACCGAGGCCTACCTGATCGAGGACGGTCGCATCACGACGCCGGTCAAGGGCGCGACGATCATCGGCAATGGCCCGGAGACCATGCAGAAAGTGCGCATGGTCGGACACGACCTGGCGCTGGACGAGGGCGTGGGCATCTGCGGCAAGGACGGGCAGAGCGTGCCGGTGGGCGTGGGCCAGCCCTCGCTGCTGATCGACGGGTTGACCGTGGGCGGGACGCGCGCGTGAGCCGGCCGGCGCGGGCGCCGGCCAGGCGTGGCGCCCGGGGTTCAGTCTTCGTTGCCGTCGGTGTCTGCGCCGGGGTCGAAGTCGAGCTCGTCGCCTTCGTTCTCGCCGGTGGCGGCCGCGTCGCTGGCGCCGGACGCCAGCAGATTGCGCAGTTCACGGAACAGTTCGCGGAAGGCGCGCGGCGGCTTGTTGCGCTTGCGCTCGTCCAGGGTGCTGCGCACGAGCTGGCGCAGGTGCTGGCGGTCGGCGGCCGGGTGTTCGTCCAGCAGCTGGCCGAGGGCCACGTCGCCTTCCTCGAGCAGGCGCTCGCGCCAGGTCTCGACCCGGTGCAGCAGGGCCACCTCGCGGCGGGCGGCCACGCCGTCCTCGTCCAGGGCATCGCGGATGGCGTCGAGGGTCTCGTCGTCCTCGCGCCGCATCTGCTTGGCAAGGAACGCCAACTGGCGCTTGCGGGCGATGTGGGCGGTGATCTTGCGGGTCTGCTCCAGGTGGGGCAGCAGGTCGTCCGGGATCGGCAGCTTGGACAGCTGGGTGGGGGTGAGGCTTGCCAGCTTTTCCGCCAGTTCCAGCACGCCCAGCGCCTGGCGGCGCTGTTCGCTGCGGCTGGGGGAGAGGAATTCGCCGGTGTCTTCGTCGCGTCCGCGCATGGGGTGGGAGCTCTTTCGGATGCCCGCGATTCTACCCGCAAGGCCATGAAGCGCCGCGGTCGCGGGTGGGGCGGGCCGCGCAGGCAGGTGCGCGTGGCGGGTCTGGCGGCTGTGTCTGGCGCTGCGATGGCGGTGGCGGCGACAACGGCAACCGCAACGGCAACCGCAACGGCAACGGCCACAGCAACAGCAACGGCCACAGCAACAGCAACGGCAACAGCGGGCGTGGTGGGCTTCATTGGGGGCCGCGACGTGCCGGGGGTGTCGC
>JAEWAG010000199.1 GCA_023391775.1 Pseudomonadota bacterium
GCCGCCAAGCGCGCGCTGTGGATCCGCCTGCGCGCGCTGCGGAGGCCTGCGTGAGCGTCGCCGCCTATCGCGAGGCCGCGCGCCCCCACTGGCGCCTGCGGGCCATGCGCGAGGGCGACCTGGACGCAGTGATGGCAATCGAGCGCCGCGCCTATCCCTTTCCCTGGACCCGCGGCATCTTCCGCGACTGCCTGCTGGCCGGGTACCCGTCGCTGCTGGCGCTGCAGGACGACGTGCCGGCCGGCTACGGGGTGATGAGCATCGCCGCCGACGAGGCCCACGTGCTCAACCTGTGCAGCGCGCCGGAGCGGCAGTCGCGCGGGCTCGGGCGGCACCTGCTGCGCGCGCTGCTGCGCACCGCCCGTGACCGCGGCGCGCACCGGGTGTTCTTGGAGGTGCGGCCGTCCAATCCGCCGGCCATCGCCCTCTACCAGAGCGAGGGCTTCAACGAGGTCGGGCGCCGGCCGCGTTACTACCCGGCCGCCAGCGGGCGCGAGGATGCGCTGGTGATGGCTATGGAGCTGGTCAGCGGCGACATCGACCGGATGCCGCCGCTCTAGGGGGCAGGGCCTACAGGGCCGGATCGCGCCAGGCGACCTGCCCGTCGACCACGGTCAGCACGCTGGTGGTCGCCGGCAGCGCCCGGGCCGGCAGCGCCTCGTCCAGCACGTCCTGCGACAGCACCGCCAGGTCGGCCAGGTAGCGAGGGGCCAGGATTCCCTTCTCGTGCTCGCGGAACTCGGCGAATGCGCTGCCGTGGGTGTAGGCCGCCAGCACCTGCTCGCGGTCCAGGGCCTGGTCCGGGCGCGAGGCCGGCGCGATGGCGAACATCATGTTGAGCCAGGGGCTGGGCGGCCCGTCGCTGCCCAGCGCCAGCGGAATTCCCGCCGCGGCTACGTCGGCCAGGGGCTGCAGGCGGTGCGCCTGCAGGTAGGCGGCCTCGTCCGGCGGCATCATGAAATGCGAGGGGTTCTGTACCAGCACGATGCCCAGGGCCGCCGTGCGGGGAACCAGGTCGGCCGCCAGGCCTTCGCCGTGTTCGATCCGCGGGCGCAGGCGGCGCCAGGCATCGGCTGGGGCAAGCGACTCCATGGCATCGAGCACGGTGGCCAGGGTGGCGTCGCCGGCCACGTGCAACAGCGGCTGGTCGCCGCGTGAGAGGCATTCCTGCAGCAGCGCGCGGACCTGCGCCGGGCTGAAGTTCTGGTGGCCGCGGCTGCCGTCCGGGTAGGGCTGGCGCATGGCGGCGCCGCGTTCCATCGGGGTGCCGTCGAGGATCCATTTGGTGCCCGCCACGGTGATCCGCGGTCGGTCCGGGTCGTCCACCGGCAGGTCGGGGTGGTCCGGCGCCTCGCCCGGCGCGCGTGCCAGCGGGGTGCGGACCGCGCGCAGGCGCAGCGGGGTGCCGGCCTCCTGCCAGGCGGCGACGAGTTCCGGCAGCGGCGTGCCGATGGCCATGTTCTGGATGCTGGTGATGCCCAGCTGCAGCAGCACCGCGGCCTCGGCGGCGATCCGCTCGCGCAGCGCGGCCGGTTGCCCCGGCAGGCGCGTGCGCGGCGACCATTGCGCGTACTCGTAGACCCGGCCGTCGAAGCGGCCCGAGTCCTCGCGCCCCAGCCAGCCGCCGGGAGGCGCCTGCTCCGTCGCCAGGCCCAGGGCCTGCTGCGCGGCGGTGTTGACCAGCATGCCGTGGCCGGTCCAGGCGGTGAGCAGCACCGGGCGGGTCGGCTGCAGGGCGTCCAGCTGCGTCCGGCGCATGCCTGGATCGAGCAGCACCGGGATATCGATGTCGGCGCTGATCCACCGGTCGCCGCCGGTCGGCAGCGCGGCGATGGCCGTGCGCACGCTGGCCGCATCCGCGTCGCGGGGCAGGTCCAGCACCTCGCCCGGTAGCGGCCGGGTGAGATGGGTGTGCGCGTCGTTGATTCCGGGGACCACGCGCCGGCCGCGGAGGTCGATCCGGCGGGTGTCCGCATCCGCCAGCGCCAGCACCTGGGCATCGCTGCCGACGGCGATGATGCGGTTGCCTTCGATGGCGATCGCGGTGGCCGCCGGGTGTCGCGGGTCGCCGGTCCAGATCCTGCCGTGGTGGAGGACCAGGTCGGCCGCGGTGGCAGGGGGCGCGGCCAGGCCCAGGGCCAGGGCCAGGGTTGCGATGCGCATCGGAATGCCCCCGGAGGATTTCCGGGGGTTATAACGCAACCGCTGCCCGCGTGGTCAGCCCAGCAGCGCGCGCTGGGCGCTGAGCGCGGCGAGCTTGGTGGTCCAGTCGGCCAGGCGCTGGCGCTCCTGTTCGACCACCGCCGGCGGCACCTTGTCGCTGAACTTGGCCAGCTTGGCCTCGCTCTTGTCCTTCTCGCCGGCGATGCGCGCGATCTCCTTGTCCAGGCGCGCGCGCTCGGCGTCCAGGTCGACCAGGCCTTCCAGCGGCACCAGCAGCTTCAGCGTGCCAACCACCGCGGCGGCGGCAGCCGGGGCGGCGGCGCCGTCCAGCCACTGGATGGATTCGAGCTTGAGCAGGAAGCGCAGCTGCGATTCGAAGCGGGCGACGCGGGCACGGTCGACATCCACGCCGTCGGCCAGCAGCAGGCGCACCGGCTTGCCCGGCGACACGCCCAGCTCGCTGCGCACCCGGCGCAGGCCGGAGACCATGGCCTTGAACCATTCGACGTCGGCCTCGGCGGCGGCGTAGTCCTGGCCGGCGAAGTCGGCCTCGGCCGGGTAGGGGCGCAGCGACACCGTGGCCTCGGCGACGCCCACGCGCGGGGCGACCTGGCGCCACAGCTCCTCGGTCACGAACGGCACCAGCGGGTGCAGCAGGCGCAGCAGCGATTCCAGCACGTGCAGCAGGGTGTGGCGGGTGCTGGCCGCGGCCGCGGCGTCCTCGCCGTTGAGCGCCGGCTTGGCCAGCTCCACGAACCAGTCGCAGAACTCGTTCCAGGCGAACTCGTACAGCGCCTGGGCCAGCAGGTCGAAGCGGTAGGCGGCGAACTGCGCGCGGGCCTCGGCGGTGACCGCGGCCAGGCGCGCCAGGATCCACTTCTCGGCATCGGTCACCGGCTGCGGCGCGCCACTGAAGCTGGCGCCGTCGGTGTTCATCAGCACGAAGCGGGTGGCGTTCCACAGCTTGTTGCAGAAGTTCTTGTAGCCCTCGGCGCGGCCCAGGTCGAACTTGATGTCGCGGCCGTGGCCGGCCAGCGCGGCGATGGTGAAGCGCAGCGCGTCGGCGCCGTGGGCGGCGATGCCATCGGGGAATTCCTTGCGCGTGGCCTTCTCGATCTTCTCGGCCAGGCGCGGCTGCATCAGCCCGCGGGTGCGCTTGGCGACCAGGTCCTCCAGCGAGATGCCGTCGATGATGTCCAGCGGGTCCAGCACGTTGCCCTTGGACTTGGACATCTTCTGGCCCTGCGCATCGCGGATCAGGCCGGTGATGTAGACGTCGCGGCACGGCACCTTCCCGGTGAAGTGGTCGGTGGCCATGATCATGCGCGCCACCCAGAAGAAGATGATGTCGAAGCCGGTGACCAGCACCGACGACGGCAGGTAGCGGTCGAAGCCGCGCTCGGCCATCGCCTGCCCGTCGGGCCAGCCCAGGGTGGAGAACGGCCACAGCT
>JAEWAG010000307.1 GCA_023391775.1 Pseudomonadota bacterium
AAGGCCCACGCCTACGCCTGGGAGATCGCCGCCGACTACTCGCACCCGGTGGTGCGCTCGGCCAGCTTCATCCTCACCCCGGTGTGGAACAAGATCTACCGCGGCGTGCTGGTCCACCACCTGGACCGGCTGAAGGAAGCCGCGCCCGGCCACGAAGTGGTCTACGTGCCCTGCCACCGCAGCCACATGGACTACCTGCTGCTGTCGTACCTGCTGTACGAACGCGGAATCGTGCCGCCGCACATCGCCGCCGGCATCAACCTCAACCTGCCGGTGGTGGGCACCATCCTGCGCAAGGGTGGCGCGTTCTTCATGCGCCGCAGCTTCCGCGGCAACCCGCTGTACTCGGCGGTGTTCACCGAATACGTGGCGCAGCTGGTGTCCGGCGGCTACTCGCTGGAGTACTTCATCGAGGGCGGCCGCTCGCGTACCGGCCGGCTGCTGCAGCCCAAGGGCGGCATGATCGCCATGACCGTGCGCGCCTACCTGCGCCAGCCCACCCGCCCGGTGCTGTTCCAGCCGGTGTACATCGGCTACGAGAAGCTGATGGAGGGCAACAGCTACCTGGACGAGCTGTCGGGCAAGCCCAAGGAGAAGGAGTCGATCTGGTCGCTGCTGTGGGGCCTCCCCAAGGTGCTGCGGCAGACCTTCGGCCAGGTGGTGGTGAACTTCGGCGAGCCGATCCGCCTGTCCGACATGCTTGCCGAGCGCGCCCCCGGCTGGGACGGCCGGCCGCTGCAGGAGGACGAGAAGCCCTCGTGGCTGGCCGACACGGTCGATGCGCTGGCGCAGAAGATCCAAGTGCACGTCAACGGCGCCGCCGACGTCAACCCGATCAACTTCCTGGCCCTGGCCCTGCTGTCCACGCCCAAGCACGCCATGGGCGAGCGCGACCTGCTGGCCCAGATCCGCCTGGCCAAGACCCTGCTGGAAGAGCTGCCCTACTCCGACCGCGCCACGGTCACCCCGCATACGCCGGAGGAGATCATCGCCCACGGCGAGGAGATCGGCGTGCTGCGCCGGATCCCGCACCCTCTGGGCGACGTGCTCAGCGTCGACGGCGACACCGCGGTGCTGCTGTCGTACTTCCGCAACAACGTGGTGCACCTGTTCACCGCCTCGTCGTGGATCGCCTGCTGCTTCCAGCACAACCGGCGCATGAGCCGGCGCACCCTGGTGCGGCTGGGGCGCACGCTGTACCCGTTCCTGCAGGCCGAGCTGTTCCTGCCGTGGACCGACGACGCGTTCGCCGAGCGGGTCGACCGCATCGCCGACCTGTTCGTGCGCGAGGGCCTGCTGCAGCAGGTCAACGACGATGACGGCGGCGTCCTGCAGCGCAACCAGGGCCAGAGCGACGAGGTGTTCCGCCTGCGCGCGATCGGCCACACCCTGCAGCAGGCCTTCGAGCGCTATTACATCGCCATCTCGGTGCTGGTGAAGAACGGCCCGGGCACGCTTGGCGCGGCCGAGCTGGAAAGCCTGTGCCAGCTGGCCGCGCAGCGGCTGAGCCTGCTCTACGCGCCGGCGGCGCCGGAGTTCTTCGACCGGAGCCTGTTCCGCGGCTTCATCCAGAAGCTGCGCGAGATGCGCGTGGTCTGGCCGGACCAGAACAGCAAGCTGCTGTTCGACGAGCGCCTGGACGTGTGGGCCAAGGACGCCAAGCTGATCCTCGGCCGCGAACTGCGCCACACCATCGAGCGCGTGAGCCCGGAGGCCGCCCGCCCGGCGGTGCAGGAACAGCCGCCGGCGGACTGACGCCGGCGGCATGCCACCGGCTGCGTCAGCTGCAGCCGGTCACTTCCAGGGTCTCCACCACGACCTCGCTGTCCGCGCAGGCCAGCCGCTGCGGCATCAGCGATTCGGCCGACAGGCAGCCCAGGCCCAGGCCGGTGAAGTTGTACTGCGTGGCCTTGATGCCCGCGCCGCGCGGGGTGCCGGGGCAACGCGCCTCGTAGCGCACCGAGATGCAGGACGAGTAGTGGTTGATCACCCGCGGCAGTGGCACCCCGGGGCGGTCGCCGACCAGCCGGTACGGTCGCTCCTTGCCGTCGCACTGCTTGGCGCCCAGACGGATCCCCCGTTTCAGGTCCCCCAGGTAGGCGGCCCACGCGTCCCGCTTCTCGCGTTCGGCCTGCTCGACGGCGAGGCGGCGCTGCTCGGCCTCGCGCTCGCGTGCCAGTCGCGCCTCCTCGTCCTTGCGCCTGCGTTCGGCGGCCGCCTGCTCCTGTGCCAGCCGCTGCTCTTCGGCCCGCTGCCGGGCCTCGCGCTCGCGCTGTGCCTGGGCCTGTTCGGCGATGCGCTGCTGCTCGGCCTCGGCGGCCGCCTCGCGCCCGGCGCGGACCTGGTCGAAACCGGCCTGGGTCGCGCGGGTGGCCAGCGTGTCCACCTGCGCATGCATGCCGATCTGGGCCGCCGCCTGCAGCGCGGCCGCGTTGTCGGCCAGCAGGCGCTGGCGGGTGCCCGCGTCCGTGGTCCGGGCCAGCTGCTGGTTGCGGTAGGCGATGCCCTCGGCCAGCTGCCGGGCCAGGGCCTCGCGCCCCGCCTGCTGCCGGGCGGCCTGTTGCTCGGCCTGGGCGCGCGCTTGTGCCTGCTCCCTTGCCTCCTGCTGGCGGCGGGTGGCTTCGGCCTGGGCATTGAGCTGGTCCAGGTAGGCCTGCTGCTGCATCTGCTGGTACTGCTGCTCGGCCAGCGCGGTGTTGAGCGTGCTCTGGAATTCCGGGCTGGCCGCAACCTCCAGCGCCGCGCCGGCGACCTCGCCGATCCCCACCACCACGGCCGCCGCGCCTTCCATGGTGGCCATGAAGCCGCGCGCCAGGGCATTGCCGACCTTGCAGCCGACGGTGGAGCCCTTGCCCAGCGAGCGCTGCAGCTCGGCCTCCAGCTCGCTGGCGCGCGTGGCGAAGGCGGGGTCGTCCCTGCGCAGCTCCAGCAGGAGGTACTTGAGGTTGGCGGCCATGGCCGCGTCGAGGTTGTCGCTGGAGCCCTTCATGGGCGCCGGCGTCTCGATGGTCATGCGGCTGACCTCGCGCTCGCCGTCGAGGAAGCGGTAGGTCATCGCCAGCGAGCCGGGCGTGATCTTGCATCCGGTTTCGGCGTTGATGGTGCCGCTGGCGATCTCGCGCGCGATCTGCAGGCGCAGCCGCGGGGCCTCCTCGCGCTGGAAGTAGTTGGAACCGCGCAGGGTTGCGCGCATGTCGCCCAGGAACTCGAGCCAGGATTCACCCGCGCCGCCGTCGTACTCGACCACGCCCAGGCGGTAGGGCAGGAACGGCTCGTCGGCGCGCGCGGCCGCCAGCCATTCCGGGTCCGGCTGGTAGCGCCCGGCCATCGCCAGGGCTGGCGCCCACATCAGGACGGCGGTGGCCACGCACAGCAGGATGCGCCGGCGCCCGCTCACTCGAACGAGCCCTGCTCGATCCACAGGCGGAAGACGCTCTCGTGCGCGTTTAGCCGGGCCTTGTTGCGGGCGCTGCTGGCGCCGCTGAGGGTGGAGGACAGCGAGATTAGCCCCTTCGCCTCCTCCCAGTTGGAAGGCACGGCGATGGCATGGACCTGCGCATCTTCGGCCCATAGCTCGTAGTGGAATTGGGCACGGTAGTCGAACATCGCCGGCACCACCCCGAGGGTGAACAGCACGACGTTGACGCCGAGCGCGCCCTTCCACTCGCCGGTCACCTCCTCCGCCTTGTCCTCCACGATCCGGATCCGGAAGTCGCTGGCGCCGGCTTGCACCGGCTGGAAGCCGTGGACCGCAAGCAGTTTGCCGGCCTCTGCCACGCGCGCCTGGCGCAGGGCCTCCAGCTCGGCGGCACTGGTGTCCTCGTCCGCCGCGACCGCGTATTCCACCAGCACCGTGGCCCCGCGGGCATCGAACCCGGAGGTGTCGGCCAGGCCCAGCGCCGGATCCGACGCGCAGCCGGAAAGCCACAGGCAGAGCAAGGCCGGGACGATCCCGGCTTTCATCAGAAAATGCATGTTTTCCCCCTGTAAAACGACTCTCATGTCGCCGGCGAGGCCCCCCGCCCCCCGGTGCCGGCATCCCTGCCCCACCTGCGCGGGCCTCGAGGGCCCGGCAGGTGGTACGGCATCACCGCGATCCTTGCGGCGACGCCGTGCGTACTTCCCTGTCCTACCAGCTCCAGCGCAGGCCGACGCGGCCGTTGAACCCGTCGCTGCCTCCGCCGAAGTCGGTTCCTGCCCGGAGGAACAGCTGCGCGTTGCCGGCCATCAGGGTCAGCGACGCTTCGGCACGGCCGTAGTTGTCGTGCGGGGTATCGACCGCCGCATGGCCCTCGCCGTTCAGCCACAGCACGGTGCGGTTGTCGCCCTTGCGCTCGTCCACCGCATACACGCCCAGGCTCGGCACCAGGGTCGCGCCGCTGACCTCGCCGCTGCCGCCAAGGCGCACGCCCACCCGGGTCTGCAGGCTGGTGGCCGTGTCGAACTCCGCCTCCACCAGCGCCGACTCGAAGTCATCCACGCGGGTGCGGACCCAGCTGGCGCCGGCCACCGGCTCCAGCCACAGGCGCTCGCCGAAGCGCAGGCCGGCATCGATGCGGGCGCCGTAGGACGCGCCTTCGATGCGGCCGCCAAGCTCGGCCTGGCTGGTACGCAGCTCGCCCTTGAAGTGGTCGAGCTTGGCCAGGCCGTGGACGAAGAAGCGGCCGCTGACATGGCTGCCATAGACGCCGAGGTTGGCGCCGTCCAGGTCGTAGCGGCCGCCGCCGTCGCCGGCGAAGCTCAGCTCGTAATTGGTATGGCCTGCGGTCACGCCGAACATCGACTGTTGCCCGTCCTCGCCCCAGATGCGGTCGTAGCCTGCCTGCACGCCGTTCCAGCTGCTGTCGGTGGACATGTCGCGCTCGACGGTGCCGCCACCGAGATCGAAGCGACCGCGGTTCTCGAAGTCCAGCCCGCCGGCATGGCCTTCCAGCCACACGCCGTTGCCGCTGCCCATGCCCATCGCGGCACCATCGCGCGCCGCCAGCATGCGTGCCGCCCAGGCGTCACCGGACTTGGCCCAGAAATCCTGGCCTGCCGCCGCCGCCTTGATCAGCTCGAACGAGGCGCTGCCGGGCAGGGCCTTGACCACGAAGCGGCCGGTTGCCGGGTCGAACTCCAGGTCGTAGGCCACCAGGCCGCCGCCGGCCAGGCCCAGGTCCATGGAGAATTCGCTGCCGGTCAGCGGCTGATCGGACTCGATGATCGAGATGCCTTCCAGGTCGAAGCCCGGGCCGCTGGAGGCGTCGTTGACCTGCAGCCGGGTGTTTCCTTCCACCTTGCCCAGGGCCAGGGTGTCGCTGCTGCCGGTGGCGAAATCCACGTCCACCCGGACCACGCTGTCGCTGCCGCCGACGAAGGTGGTGCCCGGCATTTCCAGGCGATCGCCACTGCGGCCGTTGGCCAGGTCCATGGTGCCTTCGTTGACGAAGGTGCCGAGGTTGGCGAGCGTGGTCGTGCCGACGGCCGTGGCGGCGAACAGGCCGGTGTTGACGAGGCGGTCGTTGCCGGCACCGAAGTCGCTGGTGCCGCTGGCCATCCAGGTACCGACGTTGTTGAACATGTCGTTGCCGTCGGTCAGGCGGATCGAGCCGATGATCGTGTTGCTGTAGTTGTTGACCGTCGCCGCGCCACCGCTGACCACCAGCGCATCACCGCCGGTGCCGATGATCTCGCCGTTGATGTCGATGGTGCTGCCATCTAGCGAATGCAGGCGCACGCCGCCTTCGATGACGCTGCCGGTGCCCACCTCCAGCAGCACCGAACCGGCGGCCGCCGAGGCATCGATCGCCCAGGACTGGGCCGAGAACACCTCGCCGGTGGTGCGGATGGCGATATCGCCCGCTCCCGCCTCCGCCGCCACGGCCACCGCACCGGCGCCGGCCACGTCCACATCACCGGCCTCGATGGCCAGGCCGCCGGACTCGCTGTAGGCGTCGATGCCGTGCGCTTCCGTGCCGGCGGTGGTGACGCGCGTGGCCTTGATGCCCAGGTCACCCGCGGCGTCGGCCAGGATGCCGGTGGCCGCGTTGCCGCCGGTGGACACGGTGCCGGCTTCCAGCTGCAGGTCGGCGCCGCTCCACGCGGCGATCGCCTGCGCGTCGTTGCCGGTGGTCTGCACCGAGCCGGCCACGATCCGCACGTCGCCGGTCCCGGCCGCGTAGATACCGTAGGCGCCCGCGCCGGCGGTCCGCACG
>JAEWAG010000342.1 GCA_023391775.1 Pseudomonadota bacterium
TTTCATGGCGGATGCCCGGGTTGTGCTTCGCGTTGTGGTGTTGATTCGACTCACTCGCTTCGGCAGGCAGCGTCTGCTGGGCGAAACCTAATCACGGTTTTTTTTACTGTCAACACCTCCGCGCGCATTTCCTTTCGCCACTCCACGCCATGCTCACCCGGCTTGCGCGGCCCCAGCCGGCGCGCAGTCGCAGGCGCGCCGACCAGGCAGGCGACGTCCTTGCAAACGGATGCGTAAAACAAGCGGTTTTTTTCGAAGGCGCGTTCCGCGACGCATTGCCGACCTCGTCGTACCGCCGCGCATCGCTTGTCCGCGACGCCGGCGGAAGGGTCCGAAGGCGTCGCGATTTTTTTCCGGAGCAACCGTTCCGTATCGCGTCGCACAAGCCGTTTTGCGCAAGAACCGCGCAAGGTTTCTGGCACCTGTACCACGCCTGCGACCCTTCCCGGCCGCCACGACGCGCGCATGCGTCGACGCATGCGGCACCGGCACCGGTATGCGCGGCCACAAACGACAACGCCCGCCATGAGGCGGGCGTCTTCGTTACCAGTGGCGGGCGGGTCAGTCGTCGTCGCCGTCGATCACTTCGGCGTAGTCGTCCGGCGAGAGCAGGTCCGCGAGCTGGTCCTGGTCCACGCCCTCGACCACGAACAGCCAGCCTTCGCCGTAGGCATCCTCGTTGATGGTCTCCGGCTTGTCGGCCAGGGCGGCGTTGACCTCCACCACCTTGCCGCTGACCGGGCTGTACACGTCCGAGGCGGCCTTGACCGACTCGACCACCGCCGCGGCGTTGCCCGCCTCGACGCTGTCGCCCACGTTCGGAAGCTCCACGTACACCAGGTCGCCCAGCAGCGACTGCGCGTGGGCGGAGATGCCCACGGTGACGCGCCCGTTGCCTTCGGCACGGGCCCACTCGTGGGACTTGAGGAACTTGAGGTCGCCAGGGATCTCGCTCATGGGAAGACTCCGCTCACGCAGGGGGAAGTGGGGACGGCGGCTAGTCTAGATAGCGGCCAATGCAAAATAAACCATGGACACATCGCCGGCGCTCAGCCAAGCACGCCCGGCTGTGCCTGGCCTTCGCGCACGAACGGGAACTTCACCACCCGCACCGGCACTTCGCGACCGCGGATGTCCACCCGCACCTGGCCCGGCTCGCCGGCCGGGATGCGCGCCAGGGCGATGGCCTTGCCCAGCGTCGGCGAGAACGTGCCGGACAGGATCTCGCCCTCGCCTCCGGCGGCCAGCACTTTCTGGCCGTGGCGCAGCACGCCCTTGTCATCCATCACCAGGCCGACCAGCTGGCGCTGCACGCCAGCCTCCCGCTGTGCCTCCAGCGCGGCGCGTCCGATGAAGTCGCGGCCCGCGTCCAGGGCGACGGTCCAGCCCAGGCCGGACTCCCACGGCGTGGTCGACTCGTCCATGTCCTGACCGTAGAGGTTCATGCCCGCCTCCAGGCGCAGGGTGTCGCGTGCGCCCAGGCCGGCCGGCCGCACGCCCGAGGCCAGCAGCGCGTCCCAGAACGCAACCGCGTGCTCCTGCGCCAGCACCACCTCGAAGCCGTCCTCGCCGGTGTAGCCGGTGCGCGCCAGGAACAGCGGCGCACCCTCGGCGGTGGCCACGTCGATCGCGCTGAAACGCGCCAGCGCCTCGGCACGCGCGCGGTCCTGTTCCTGCAGCAGGCCGATCACGTGGGCGCGCGCCTTCGGCCCCTGCACGGCGATGATCGCCAAGTCGTCGCGCTCCTGGATCTGCACCTGGAAGCCTTCGGCCTGGCGGCGGATCCAGGCCAGGTCCTTTTCGCGGGTGGCGGCATTGACCACCAGGCGGAAGAAGTCCTCGCCCAGGTAGTAGGCGATCAGGTCGTCGATCACCCCGCCGTTCTCGTCGAGCATGCACGAGTACAGGGCTTTGCCCGTGGTCTTGAGCTTGTCGACCTGGTTGGCCAGGAGCCGGTGCAGGAACGCGCGGACCTGGAGACCACGCAGGTCCACCACGGTCATGTGGCTGACGTCGAACATGCCGGCCTCGCGACGCACCAGATGGTGCTCGTCGAGCTGGGAGCCGTAGTGGATCGGCATGTCCCAGCCGCCGAAGTCGACCATCTTCGCGCCGAGGGCGCGGTGGCTGTCGTTGAGTACGGTCTTGCGGGTCACGGACTTCTCCAACCTGGGATTTGGCCCATTATCCCAGAGTCGGCCGTTGTTCCCCGCCGGTGCCGCCCCGTATCAGGCCGGGGCGACCTTCAGCACCATCCCGTCCACGGCCACCACCCGCACCGGCGTCCCGGCGGCCAGCTCCGGCCCTTCGACCTGCCAGAACGCGTCGCCCAGCTTGATCCTGCCGCGGCCCCCGACGATGGCCTGGTCCAGCGGCACGATCCGGCCGATGTGCTGCTCGGCGCGCCGGTTGAGCAGCGGCCGGTCGCTCTGGCGGGCGCGGCCGCGGAACCAGCGCCGGTAGACCAGCACCGACACGAAGCTCAGCACAACGAAGGCGGCGACCTGGGCCAGCAGCGGCATGTCCGGCACCAGCAGCACGACCAGGAAGACCGCCGCGGCGGCGAAACCCATCCACAGCAGGAACGCGCCCGGCGCCAGCGTTTCGGCGGCCATGAGGGCCAGCGCCAGCGCGCCCCACGTCGCGACATCCCAGCGCATGGCTCAGGCTCCCGGACGCGGCGGCGGGGTGCGCCGCGAGGCCACAGCCTGCTGTTGGCCGGACAGCGCCTCGCGCGCCAGTTCGGCCACGCCGGCGATCGAGCCGATGATGCCGGTGGTCTCCATCGGCATCAGCACGAACTTCTGGTTCGGCGCGGTGGCCAGCTTCTCGAACGCCTCCACGTACTTCTGCGCGACGAAGTAGTTGATCGCCTGCACGTCGCCCTTGGCGATGGCCTCCGAAACCATGGTGGTGGCCTTGGCCTCGGCCTCGGCCAGGCGCTCGCGCGCTTCGGCCTCGCGGTACGCCGCTTCCTTCTGGCCCTCTGCCTGCAGGATCGCGGCCTGCTTGTCGCCCTCGGCGCGCAGGATTTCCGCCTGGCGGTGGCCTTCGGCCTCCAGGATCACCGCGCGGCGGTCACGCTCGGCCTTCATCTGCCGGGCCATCGAGTCCACCAGGTCCTTCGGCGGCTGGATGTCGCGGATCTCGATGCGGGTGACCTTTACGCCCCACGGGTTGGTGGCGTGGTCGACCACGCCCAGCAGCTGGGCGTTGATCGCCTCGCGCTGGCTCAGCGACTCGTCCAGGTCCATCGAACCGATCACGGTACGGATGTTGGTCTGCACCAGGGCGATCATCGCGATCTCCAGGTTGGACACCTCGTAGGCGGCCTTGGCCGCGTCCAGTACCTGGAAGAACACCACGCCGTCCACGCGCACCACCGCGTTGTCCTTGGTGATGACGTCCTGGCTGGGCACGTCCAGCACCTGCTCGATCATGTTCACCTTGCGCCCGACGCCATAGACGATCGGGACCAGGAAGTGCAGGCCCGGGTCGAGGGTATGGGTGTACTTGCCGAAGCGCTCGACCGTCCACTCGAAGCCCTGCGGCACCATGCGCACGGTCCTGGACAGGATGATGATGCCGGCCACGACCAGCACGATCGCCATGAAACCCGAAGTCCCCATTCCCTCTGCTCCTGTGGCCGCCCTGGCCAGCGATGTCCCGCGGCCAGTATAGGCAGCACGGCGGTGCGCCGGCGGTCCGGCGGCGCGACACCGGCTGCCGGGTGGCGAGCGGCCGCCGTGCATCCCGGCCGTGCGTTGGCGACACACTGCAAAGCGCGGGAGCGACGCCGCGCGCAAGACCGGGCGACGCTGCAGGCGGCTAGACGGTGGCGCTGCCGACACTCGCAACAAATACCAGCAGGCGTGAGTGGACCCTGCAGCGATAGGACCGCCCGCGTTGTCTACCGATCGGTCCGCCGGCCCGGTCCATGTGCACGTGGCTGCAGGCGCCGGGCCTGAGCAACGAAGTGCTGCACCTGCGGGAACCCGCTGCTGCAACGGCGAGGGCTGCACCACGCCGCTGCCGACCGGGCCCTGACGTCGGGACGGGTCAGCCTGGTGGCGCTGGATGCGCGGCCCGGATGCTGCTCCGGTGGCGAGCACCGCGTGCTCCCGTCCGAAGGCCAGCCGCGGCGCCCGCAGGCAGGTGATGTGATCCAGCGCATCGGGACACGGGGGGCGGCCCGGCCGGCGCCATGCGGCGATGACCGCTAAGAAAGCCGGCGGACGCGTCTGGACGCCGCAGCTGTGCGGCCGTAGAGCGCGACCTGCCGGCCACCGCGACGCAGCGCAGGCGCCTCCCGTCTTCGGGGCGGAAACGGCGCCGCCTTGCGGGCCGGCCC
>JAEWAG010000355.1 GCA_023391775.1 Pseudomonadota bacterium
AGGTGGCACCGGAGGCGTCGGCAGCACCGGAGGCACCGGCGGCACCGGCCGAGGCGGGTGCGGGCGTGGCGACGGAGGGGGCTGCTCCGGCCGCCCAGCCGGCGCCGCAGGCACAGGAAAGTGATGCGGCCGCCAGCGCCGCAGGGGGGCCGGCATCGTGAGCCAGAAGAAGAAGGTCAAGCTCAGCGAGCTGGACTTCAACAACATCGGCGCGTGGCCGCAGCAGGCCAAGATCGTGTTCTGCGTGCTGCTGGCGGGGATCATCGTGCTGGTGGCGTGGTTTGCCCTGATCAGCGGCAAGCGCGACGAACTGGCCGGGCTGGAAAGCCGTGAAGCCAGCCTGCGCGTCTCGTTCGAGGAGGAGCAGGGCAGGGCGGCCAACCTGGAGCCGCTGCGCCAGCAGCTGGCGCAGATGGAGCAGGTACTGCAGCAGATGCTGCGCCAGCTGCCCAGCAAGACCGAAATGCCCGACCTGATCGTGGACATCTCCCAGACCGCGTTGTCCAGTGGGCTGTCCAACGAGCTGTTCAAGCCAGGCGACGAGATCCCGCGGGAGTTCTATGCGGAGAAGCCGATCGCCCTGCGCATGGTCGGCAACTACCACCAGTTCGGCGCCTTCGTCAGCGGGGTGGCCTCGCTGCCGCGCGTGGTGATCCTGACCATGCACGACATCCAGCTCAAGCCCAAGGAGCGGTCGGGGATCACCCGCACCGGCGCGCTGGAGCTGTCTGGCACGGTGAAGACCTACCGCTACCTGGACGAGAACGAGATGCCAGAGGCCGGTCCGCAACCCAATGGAGGGTCCTGAGCATGGGACGCAACTCCGCCACGATGATGCGCAGCGCCGGCGCGCTGATGCTGGTACTCGCGCTGGGTGCCTGCGGCCGCAGCATCACCAGCACGCCGGGCGAAGCGCCCAACCTGGAAAAGTGGGTCGCCGACGTGCGCGCGCGGCCGGCCCCGCCGCTGGAGCCGCTGCCGGTGATGCAGCAGTTCGAGACCTTTGAATACGCCGCGCAGGACATGCGCGATCCGTTCAGTGACGCCTGGAGCAATCCGGAGGGGGGAACCGGCGTGCGCCCGGATCCGAACCGGCCCAAGCAGCCGCTGGAGCAGTTCCCGCTGGACAGCCTGGACATGGTCGGCACGATCGGCCAGGGCGGCGGCCTGGTGGCCCTGGTGATGGCGCCGGACCGCGTCACCCACCGGATCCGCCCCGGCGCCTACATGGGGCAGAACGATGGCCGCGTGGTCGCCGTGTACGAGGACCGGATCGAACTGGTTGAGCTGGTGCCTGATGGCGCGGGGGGATGGCTGGAGCGTCCGGCCGCGATCGCGCTCGAAGATCAATGATTAGGGGATAGCACGATGACCTTTTCCAATGACCCGAGTCTGGGCAAGCCGTTGCGCCCCGTGGCCCTGAAGGGCCGTGCTCTGATGGGCTTGGCCCTTGCACTGGCATCCGCCACCGGACTTGCGGCCACGCCTGCGCCCGGCTTCCAGCCGGTCGAGGCGGCACCCGCAGCCGTCGCCCGGGCCTCCGTTTCGCATATCGACTTCCGCCGCGCCGAGGATGGTGCCGGACGCCTGGTGCTGCGCTTCGACGGCAACGGCGCCATGCCCGACCTGCGCAACCAGGACGGCAGCGTGGTGGTCGACGTCGCCAACGCCAGCCTGCCGGCCGAGTTGCAGCGTCCGCTCAACGTCACCGACTTCGCCACGCCGGTGCAGCGCATCGACGCACGTCCGTATGCCGGTGGCACCCAGCTGGTGCTGGTCACGCGCGGCAACTACGAGTCGCTGGCTTACCAGTCCGG
Source organism: Pseudomonadota bacterium (assembly GCA_023391775.1). Taxonomy (GTDB): domain Bacteria; phylum Pseudomonadota; class Gammaproteobacteria; order Xanthomonadales; family Xanthomonadaceae; genus Pseudoxanthomonas. The sequence goes on from JAEWAG010000355.1 coordinate 1,818, forward strand.
CAACGAGTACGTGGTGGAAATCGCTCCGCGCGCGCAGGCAGCCGTCGGCGCGGTCAATGGCGAGAACCTGCAGGCGGCGCATGCCAGGCTGGCTGAGCGTGCCTATTCCGGCCGCCCGGTGACCTTCAACTTCCAGGACGTGCCGGTGCGCACCGTCCTGCAGCTGATCGCCGAGGAGTCCAACCTCAACGTCGTGGCTTCGGACACGGTCCAGGGCAACGTCACCCTGCGCCTGGTCAACGTGCCGTGGGACCAGGCGCTGGACATCGTGCTGCGTGCCAAGGGCCTGGACAAGCGTCGCGATGGCAACGTCGTCTGGGTGGCGCCGCAGCCGGAGCTGGCCTCGTTCGAGAAGGCGCGCGAGGACGCGCGCATCGACCTGGAGAACCGGGTCGACCTGGTCACCGACTACGTGCAGATCAACTACCACTCGGCCGGCGCGATCTTCAAGGCGCTGACCGAGGCGCGCGGCATCGGCGGCGGCGGTGGCGGTGGCAGCGGGTCGGGGAGCAGCCAGAACGAGAGCGGCTTCCTGTCTTCGCGCGGGCGTCTGGTCGCCGACGAGCGCACCAACACGCTGATGATCAGCGACATCCCGAAGAAGGTCGCGCTGATGCGCGAGCTGATCGGGGTGATCGACCGGCCGGTCGACCAGGTGCTGATCGAGAGCCGTATCGTGATCGCCACCGACTCGTTCGCCCGCGACCTGGGCGCCCGCTTCGGCGTGCAGGGCCGCGAGATCGGCAACAACACCCGCGCGATCAGCGGCTCTCTCGAGAACAACGTCAACATCATCAACAACGGCACCTACAACGTGCCGGGCGGTCTGAACGTCAACCTGCCGGCGTCTCCTGGCAATGCAGGCGCGCTGGCCTACACCCTGCTCGGTGCCAACTTCGCCATCGACCTGGAACTCTCCGCCCTGCAGACCGAGGGCCGTGGCGAAGTGCTGTCCAACCCGCGCGTGGTGACCTCCAACCAGCGTGAGGCGGTGATCCGCCAGGGCCGCGAGGTCGGTTACGTCACCCTGACCGGCGGCGGCAACCAGGGCTTTGCCACCCCGAACGTGCAGTTCAAGGAAGTGGTGCTGGAACTGAAGGTGACCCCGACGATCACCAGCGATGACCGCGTGTTCATGGCCGTCAACGTGCTCAAGGACGAGATCCTGGGCTACATCGACACC
>JAEWAG010000028.1 GCA_023391775.1 Pseudomonadota bacterium
GGTCCCAGGACACATGGTGGAACCACAGCAGGAAGTCTTCCGGCACGGTCTCCACGCTGCCGAACTGCGCCGCCACCGGCGGCGCGTACTGGGCCACGGCGTTGCTGCCGGTGGCGCTGCGGTCGAAGCCGATGCCACGCGCGTCGGCGCGGTGGTAGTACACCGAGGTCCAGTCCGCGCGCGGGCCGCCCTCGACCCACGGAGCGGGGCCGTAATGGTGGCCGCGACCCATCAGGTGGTGCAGGCCCAGCGGGGTCATGTAGTCGACCACCGCCTGGTGCGAGCCCATCATCATCCCCAGCACCGGCTCCATCACTGCCGGCTCGGTGGAGAAGGTCATGCCGATCCACTCGCGGGCGATCGCCTCGGAGGTGGCATACGGGTCCCAGGCCATGCGGCCGTAGGCGTACCAGTTGGCCTGGTCGAAGTGAGAGCCGGACCAGTTGCGGTCCACGCCGATGTTGGCCACGCCGGCCATGCCGGTCAGCGCATGGCCGTCCAGCGAACCGTCGATCACCTTGGCCACGGTCGAGCCCGGGCCCCTGGCGTGGGTGTCGGCGCGCAGCACTTCCTCGTACATCGGCGCCAGGTACACCAAGTGGGTGGCGAAGCCCAGGTACTCCTTGGTGATCTGGAACTCCATCATCAGCGGCGTCTTCGGCATGGCACCGAACAGCGGATGGAACGGCTCGCGCGGCTGGAAGTCGATCGCGCCGTTCTTGACCTGCACCAGCACGTTGTCGGCGAACTTGCCGTCATACGGCACGAACTCGGTGTAGGCCTGCTTGGCGCGGTCGTCCGGCTCCTCGTGCGAGTACACGAAGGCACGCCACATCACGATGCCGCCGTGCGGCGCGAAGGCCTCGGCCATCATGTTGGCGCCGTCGGCGTGGCTGCGGCCGTAGTCCTGCGGGCCGGGCTGGCCCTCGGAGTTGGCCTTGATCAGGAAGCCGCCGAAGTCGGGAATGGTGCGGTAGATCTCGTCGATCTTGGCCTTCCACCACCGGCGCACGGCCGGGTCCAGCGGATCGGCCGTCGGCAGGCCGCCGATCTCGATCGGCGCACTGAAGCGCGCGCTCAGGTAGACCTTGATCCCGTAGGGCCGGAACACGCCGGCCAGGGCTGCCGCCTTCTCCAGGTACATCGGTGTCAATGCCAGCGCGCTTGTATTGACGTTGTTGAGCACGGTGCCATTGATGCCGATCGAGGCATTGGCGCGGGCGTAGTCGGTGTAGCGCGGATCCAGCCATTCCGGCAGGCGGTGCCAGTCCCAGATCGACTCGCCGGCGTAACCACGCTCGACGTAGCGGTCCAGGTTGTCCCAGTGGTTGAGTACGCGCACCTTCACCTTCGGCGCCTCGCGCACGTCCACCGCGGCCAGCGACTGTCCGGTCTGGACCAGGCGCAGCAGGTGGTAGGTACCGTACAGCGCGCCCAGGTCGGTGTTGGCCGCCACCACCGTGGCCGGACGGCCATCGATGCGGGTGGCGCGGATCAGGTAACCCTCCTCACCCAGCGCCTGCAGGTCGGCCTGCAGCGAGGCCAGCTGCGGGACCGAAGCGGGGGTACCGACCACGATCGCGCCCTTGCCCTGCACGCGGCCGGCAATGGCCGGCTCCCGGCCGAGCAGGCCGCCGAGGCCGCGCACCAGCTCCTGGCGGGCGACGCGCTGGGTTTCGGTGCCATCCGGAGCCACCAGCTCGGTGCCCACGTCCCGGTACTGCTTGGCCAGGCCGGCCGGCAGCGGCTGGTAGCGCAGCCACAGGTCGTAGCCGTCCTCGGCCAGCGCCGGAGCAGCGAGCAGGCACGACAGCAGGAGCATGCACAGGGCCCCCAGGCCCAGGCGACGCGCGGGATGTTTTGCGGAGCCGGATCGTGTTATCGATATCACTTCATTGCACCTGTGTTTCGCGGGCCGGGGCCCGTGGCTGCACCCTGGCCGGGTGCAGTAGACAACCACAGAGCGCGGCAGGGCCGCAGTCCATGGGGAGGGAACGCCATTGGCCACCAGCAACAAGTCCGCGCGACGGAAGGGCCGCGCGGTAACCATCCATGAGGTGGCCGCCGCGGCCGAGGTCTCGCCGATGACCGTGTCGCGGGTGATCAATGGCAATGCCAACGTGCGCCCGGCCACCCGCGACCAGGTCATGCGCGCGGTACGTGAACTGGGCTACACGCCCAACCTGGCGGCGCGCTCGCTGGCCGCCGCGCAGGGCACGCGGATCGCGCTGATCCACACCAACCCGTCCGGGGCCTACCTGAGCGAGCTGCTGGTCGGCGCGCTGCGTGGCGCCGCGCGTACCGCCGTGCAGCTGGTGGTCGACAGCTGGGACGGCTACAACGCCGAGGCCGAACGCACCGCCGCCCGCGCCCTGGGGCGCAGCGTCGCCGGCGTGCTGCTGCCGCCGCCGCTGTGCGAGTCCAAGGCCGTGGTCGCCGAGCTGGTCGCCGCCGACGTGCCGGTGGTGGCCCTGGCCTCGGCGCGCTTCGGCGACGACCTGTCGCACGTGCGCATCGACGACTTCCGCGCCAGCCGCGAGATCACCGAGCACCTGGTGGCGCTGGGCCATACCCGCATCGGCTACATCAAGGGCCATCCCAACCAGACCGCCAGCGCGCGGCGCTACGAGGGTTTCCAGGCGGCGCTGGCCGCGGCCGGCATCGCCCAGGATCCAGGGCTGGTGCAGCAGGGCTACTTCACCTACCGCTCCGGCCTGGAGGCCGCGGAGAAGCTGCTGTCGCGGCGCAAGCGCCCGACCGCGATCTTCGCCAGCAACGACGACATGGCCGCGGCCGTGGTCTCGGTCGCGCACCGGCGCGGGCTGGAAGTCCCGCGTGACCTGTCGGTGGTCGGCTACGACGACACCTCCGCGGCCACCACGGTCTGGCCGGAGCTGACCACGGTGCGCCAGCCGATCGCGGCCATGGCCGATTCGGCCATGGACATCCTGGTGCGCAGCATCCACCGCAAGGAGAAGGACGTGCGCATGGTGGTGGACCACGTCGTCGCCCATGAGCTGGTCAGGCGCGACTCGGTGGCCGCGCCCGCCGACGGGGACTGAAACAGGGCTGGACCCCAGTCCCCTCATCCTTCCATCTGCTCCAGCTCGCGGCCCTTGGTCTCGCGCACGAAGCGCAGCACGAAGAACACCGACAGCAACGCGGCCGCCGCGTACAGCCCGTAGGCCGCCGCCAGGCCGATGCCGGCCA
>JAEWAG010000058.1 GCA_023391775.1 Pseudomonadota bacterium
CCCTTCCGTACCACTGCCATGGCCGCCGCGAGGCGGCAGGCGCAGGCTCAGTAGCGCACCAGCGCCGAGCCCCAGGTGAAGCCACCACCGAAGGCCTCGAGCAGCAGCAGCTGGCCGCGCTGCACGCGGCCCGAACGCACCGCCTCGTCCAGCGCCAGCGGCACCGAGGCGGCCGAGGTGTTGCCGTGCCGGTCGACGGTGACCACCACCCGGTCCATCGGCATGTCCAGGCGCTTGGCCGTGGCCTCGATGATGCGCAGGTTGGCCTGGTGCGGGATCAGCAAGTCCAGGTCGCCCCTGCCCAGGCCGTTGGCCTCCAGGGTTTCGTCGACCACGCTGTCCAGCGCCTTGACCGCGTGCTTGAACACCTCGTTGCCGGCCATGACGATGCGCACGCCGGCATTGGGCTGGTCCGCGCGGAAGCCGCTGGACACGCCGGCCGGGCAGCACAGCAGGTCCTTCTTGCTGCCGTCGGCATGCAGGTGGGTCGAGAGGATGCCGGTCTCGCTGTCGGCCTTGAGCACCACCGCGCCGGCGCCGTCGCCGAACAGCACGCAGGTGGTGCGGTCGTTCCAGTCGACGATGCGGGTCAGGGTTTCGGCACCGATCACCAGCGCGGTGCGGGCGCTGCCGGTGCGGATGAACTTGTCGGCCACGCTCAGGGCGAACACGAAGCCCGAGCAGGCGGCGTTGACATCGAACGCAGGGGCGCCGGCAATGCCGAGCTTCTGCTGCAGCAGGCACGCCGCGGACGGGAAGATCACGTCCGGGGTGGTGGTACCGACCACGATCAGGTCGATGTCCGATGCCTGGATGCCGGCGGCCTCGATGGCCTTCAGCGCGGCCTCGTAGGCCATGTCGCTGGTGGCCTGCCCTTCGGCGGCCACGCGGCGCTCGCGGATACCGGTCCGCGTGCGGATCCACTCGTCGCTGGTGTCGACGACCTTGGCCAGGTCATCGTTGGTGACCACCTTTTCCGGCAGGTAGCTGCCAGTGCCGGCGATGCGCGAAAAGATCCGCTCGCTCATGGGTACTCCCGCAGGGAAGGCTCCCGCGGGAGCCGGAGATTGGCCACGGAACCGGGCGTACGCAAGGCACGCCCGGACCAGGGGTCTCAGTCTTCCTCGACCACCGAGCTCTTGGTGGCGATGACCTTCTTGCCGCGGTAGTAGCCGTCAGCGGTCACGTGGTGGCGCAGGTGGATCTCGCCGGTGGTCGGGTCGGTGGACAGCTGCTTGGCGGTCAGCGCGTCGTGCGAACGGCGCTGGCCACGGCGGGACGGGGTGACACGGGATTTCTGCACAGCCATGGGATTGCTCCAAACTCGGTTTGATTGCGTGTTCTGGTAAAGCCTCGAAGCCACCCGCCGGTGCCGTTAGAGGGCGCCTTTGCGCGGCAGCGCGGCCGTCCTACTTCTTCTTCAGGGCCGCCAGCGCCGCGAACGGGCTGGCTGCCATCTGTTCTTCCTCGGTCCCGGCCCAGGTGGCCTCGACCGGTTCGCTGCCCGGGGCCACCGGCACCACCGGCAGCGCGAGGACCAGCTCGTCCTCGACCAGGTCCAGCGGCCGCAGCATGCCGTCCTCCGGCACCAGCAGCGGCTCGTAACCCGGCGGCAGCGCGGCCTCCTCGGCCTCGTCGCGGATCAGGCCCAACCGCTGCGTGGCCTGCACCGGAAACACGAAACGCTCCAGGCTGCGCTGGCACACCAGCGGCAGGCCGGCGTCCAGCGTCAGCTCGACGTAGGGCACCTGCAGCGCGTCGTGGCCGAACTCCAGGGTGAAGCCGCATTCGCCCTCGGCATCGGCCAGGCTGCCCTGCAGCCGCGCCAGCACCGAAAGCGGCACCCGTCCTTCGAACTGCCGCCTCGCGGCGACCATCCTCCAGGCATCCAGCGTTTCGGGGACCTGCACGTGGGGCGCACCAGCGGACATAAGCCGCTGAATGTTAAGGACCGCCCTGCCCCCTGTCAAACACATCCGTTTCACGGGCGTTTGCCCGGCGCGACGCGGCGGGGGAGACTGGGCGGCCATTTGAACACGATCCACCCATGCTCGTCCTCGCTTCGACCTCGCCTTACCGCCGTGAACTGCTGCAGCGCCTGCGTCTTCCCTTCGAGTGCGCCCGTCCGGACGCGGACGAAACCCCGCTCCCGGGCGAGGAAGTGGCGCCCATGGTGCGCCGCCTGGCCGCCGCCAAGGCCGGGGCGGTCGCCCAGGCGCGCCCCGGCGACTGGGTGATCGGCTCGGACCAGGCTGCCGAGCTGGACGGCAGGATCCTGGGCAAGCCCGGTGGCCGCGACGCCGCGGTGGCCCAGCTGGCGGCCATGAGCGGCCGGGTCGTGCGCTTCCACACCGCCATATGCGTGACCGGCCCCGGCCGGATCCTGGCCGCCAGCGACCTGACCCGGGTCCACTTCCGCCCCCTGCAGCACGTGGAGATCGAGCGCTACGTGGACGCCGAACAGCAGTTCGACTGCGCCGGCAGCTTCAAGTGCGAAGGCCTGGGCATTTCGCTGTTCGAGGCGATCGAGTCGCACGACCCCACCGGCCTGGTCGGGCTGCCGCTGATCGCCTTGTGCGGACTGCTGCGCCAGGCCGGATTCGCCGTGCCCTGAGGCGCCCTCAGGCGCCGGGGCGGTCGCCGAGGGCCACCGGACAGAGCTGGTACGGGTACGGCCGCCGGCCCAGCCAGCTGTCGTAGACTTGGCAGCGGTCCACGTCCAGCACCAGCCCGTAACGCGCCACCAGCATCTGGCCGATGGCCAGCAGGCGCTCCCGCTCCGCCTGCACGGCGGCGGCCTGCGCGCGGGCGTCGGCGGCCGGGTCATGCGCCATCGCCAGCTGGCAACGTCCGGTGGGCGACTGCGCCGGCTCCACGAGGACCCGCCTGTCGCTGCGTCCGGCGGCCCAACGCAGCACCGTGCAATCACCGCGGTCCAGACCCAGGCGCGCCGCCCAGCGGTTGTAGCCGGCGTTGCGGAGGCCCTTCGTGCGCACCAGTTCCTGCCAGGCCGCCGCATCGGCGGACAGCAGTGCCAGCGCCGGGCCCCTGCGGGCCACCATCTCGCGCACGCGCAGGCCATAGGCCTCCGACTCGGGGAAGTTGCCAGCCAGGCCCGCATACACCGGGCCCACGGGCAGGAACGGCAGCCGCCAGGAACCGGGCTCGTCACCGACCAGGAGCACGGTGCCGGCCTCGATCCGCGCAGGTGCCTCGACACGGGCGATCTGTCGCGACCAGCCGGCGTGGCCCCAGTCGTTCCAGCCCAGCAGCGAGACGGCTGCGCACATGCCCACGGCCAGCTTGCGCAGGCGCGCGCGCTGCGGCGCCAGATGGCGCAGCAGCAGCCACAGCGCCAACGGCGCCAGCAGTTCCAGCGCGGCCAGGTAGCGGTGGATGCTGAAAACGCCGACCCAGACCACGAAGGTGGCGACCACGTACACCGCGAAGGTCACCCGGGCAGGATCCGCCCCACCCTTGCCGCCGCCGGACTGGCCCCGCAGCCGGCGCGCCAGCCAGCGCAGCGCGGCCACGGTTGCCGCCACGTACAGCACCGCCCAGATCACCTGCAACAGCGCGACCTCGCTGACGCGGTTGGGCTGGAAGGTCATCCGCAGCGGCCAGGCCAGCGCCTGCCCCAGGCTTTCAGGGAGCCAGCGCGCATCGCCCACCGAATCGGCGCGGGCTAGCGGGCCCCGGAACCACGCATTGAACTGCGGGAACAGCGGATTGCCGAATTCGCCCCACACCCGCAGGAACCACGGCCCGGCCATCAGCGCGAACACCGCCAGCGACACGGCGGTCAGCAGCACCGTCATGCGCAGCCGCGCGGTCCATGGCAGCGGGGTCGCCAGCAGCGCCAGGCCGAGGCCCACCCCGTACATCGCGTTGGTGAGCTTCAGCGCGACCGCCGCACCGAGCAGGACACCGGCGACCAGCACCCGTCGCGCGTGCCAGCCCTGCGTCGACGGCAGGCACAGGGCGAAGGCGCCGAGCACCAGCACCGCCGTACTTGCATCGCCCATGGTGTTGCCCAGCTCGGACAGGAACGCCGCGCCGCACATGCCGGCCAGCGCCAGCAGCAGGGCCAGGCGCGAACGCGTCGGCTCGCCGTGCAGCATCCGCCAGGTGATCCAGCACAGCGGTAGGAACACCAGACCATGCAGCAGCCCGAGGAACACGCCGGCCACCGGCGCCGGGGCGTGCTGCACCAGCAGGTAGTACGGCACGTCCAGCAGGGGCATGAAGTAGCTCTGCAGCTGCGCTGGCGCCAAGTCCAGCGCGAACCGCCCGTGCAGCCAGGACCAGGCGTTGTGCAGGTGGTAATTGCGCAGGTCCCAGTTGGCGTCCTGGCCGCGCAGCAGGGAGACCAGCGCACACAGCATGGCCATGCCCAGCGTGGCCAGCAGCCGGCCCCTGCGGGTTCCCGGGTCGCAGGCATCCGCCAGCGCCGCGAGGCTCTCGATTGCCCGGAACCGGATGGTCCTGCCGCCAGTGCTCACGGGCAGGCCTCCACCTGGCCGGCGCGCGCGGCGACGGACGCCGCCGGCTCAGACGGGACACGCGTGGCGGGCACGGCCAGGTAGGCGATGTGCTTGGCCTCGATGCGGCCGCGGGCGACGTTGTCCAGAATCAGTCCGCAAGCCATGGCCAGCGCCGAAAGCATCACCAGCGCCGAGCACAGGATCGCGGTCGGAAAGCGCGGCACCAGGCCCGTTTCCAGGTAGGTCACCAGCAGCGGCCCTGCCAGCACCAGTGCCAGCACCAGGCTGGCTGCCGCTCCGAGGGAGAAGAACAGCAGGGGCCGCTCGGAGTTGAACAGGCGCACGATGGTGCCGAGGATGCGCGCGCCGTCCTTCCAGGTGCTGAGCTTGCTGGACGAGCCTTCCGGCCGCGCGGCGTACGCCGTGCGCACCTCGCGCACCGGCATGCGCAGCTGCAGGGCATGCACGGCCAGTTCGGTCTCGATCTCGAACCCGGCGGCGTGGGCGGGGAAGGACTTGACGTAGCGGCGCGAGAACACCCGGTAGCCGGAGAGCATGTCCTCGAAACTGTTGCCGAACAGGGCGCTGGCGCAGCGGGTCAGCAGACGGTTTCCAAACCGGTGCCCGGGCCGGTAGGCCGCGCGCTCGCGGCCCACGCGCGCGCCCACCACCATGTCCAGTCCGCCCTCCAGCAGCTCGCGCACCAGCGCGGGCGCCGCGGCGGCCTCGTAGGTGGCGTCGCCGTCGACCATCACGTAGACATCGGCGTCCAGGTCGGCGAACGCACGCCGCACCACGTTGCCCTTGCCGCGCAGCGCGACATGGTGGACCCGCGCGCCCGCGGCGCGCGCCACGGTGGCGGTGGCGTCGCCGGACGCGTTGTCGAACACATGGCACTCGGCTTCCGGCAGGTGCCGGGCGAAGTCGGCGATGACCTGGCCGATCGTCGCCTCCTCGTTGTGACAGGGCACGAACAGGGCGATCCGCAGGGCGCCGGGAACGGCGCCGCGATCGGCTTCAGTCATGGCGTGCATCCAGGCTCCCCGTCTGATCGGGGGAATGGTACTGGCTGCTGGCCGTCGCGGTGGCCGCCCGTGCATGCCAGCGCACGCCGGCTGCCGCTATGGCGGCGGGGCGCGCGTGGTGGCAGCCGGCCTTGCTTCAGTCTGCTGCGCAGCTGCCGGTGCGGACCCGCTGCATCCAGCCGTCCTCGACGCTGCCATCGCGTCCGTGCACGCGCAACGCCAGGCGGTGGCGGCCGCCCTGGGCCCAGTCCGGCAACGTGCCGCGGACCTGGAAGCCGACATCCGGCTGGCCCGGGTCGGCATCGCTGCCCCAGTATCCGGCCACGTGCGGCGCCGGCTGCCCGTAGTCGGCCCGCGCCAGCACCCGGCCGTCCAGCAGCAGTTCCACCGCCCCCACCCCGACACCGTCCTTGAAGGCCCAGCCCCTGGCCTGGAACTGGCAGCCCAGCTCGCCGCCGGCGGCAGGCGCGTCGATCCAGGCCATCGCCGGCAGCGTGCACTGCCCTTCCGCGCGGCCCGGCGCGAGGGTGAACAGCAGGAAGCGCTGCGCGAGATGATCGATGCCCACCACCCGCGGCGGCGGCAACGGGCCCAGGCGCTGGCACAGGGCCTGGTAATGGCCCAGCAGGTCCTTGTAGGGCATGTCACTGGCGGAGACGACCAGCAGCGCGGGGGAATCCGGCGGCTCCTCCTGCAGCAACCCCCACAGCGCCAGCTGCGGGGCACGACCGTGGTGGGCGTTGAGCGGATGCGGCAGCACGCGGATGTCGGCATCGCCCAGGGCAAAGCCCAGCTCGGCACCGATCTTGAAGTTGTCCGCCAGCAGCACCGTGCCGTTGGGCATGTCGGCCAGGGTGATGCGCACCTCCTCGGCCAGGCGCTCCCAGCCGACGAAGTTGCGCGGGTAGTGCTTGCTGCCGGCCAGTTCCTGGCGCACGCCGGGGATGGAGACCGCCAGCAGCCAGCCCAGCGCCAGCAGCCCGCCCAGCGCGGTGGTGATCCAGGTCGCCCTGCGCCAGCCCCGCGGCCAGGCCTGCAGCAGCAGCGCCGCCATCGGCAGCAGCGCCAGCCAGGCCGGCAGCGGCCAGTGGAAGCTGACCCGCTCGTTGTCGGTGACGAAGCCCAGCACGAAGATGCCGGCGGCCACGATCACGCCGAACATGCCGAGGAACTGCCACGGCGGCCGCAGCGCGCGCGGGGGCCGCGCACAGCGCCAGGCCGCCAGCAGCAGCGCGCCCAGCAGCAGCGGCGTGACCACCAGCGCCTGCACCGGCAGGAACAGCAGGCCATCGGCGTGCAGCGACCAGGGGTGCCGCTCCACGAGCTGGAAGCGCACTCCCGCATCGCCATGCTCCAGGTTCCACAGCAGCAGCGGCGCCCAGGCCAGCAGGCCCACGGCCAGGGCCAGCAGCACGCGCGGGTCTCCCAGCAGCCGGCGGGCATGCGGCATGCCCAGCAGGACCACGCCGCCGGCCAGCAGCACGCCGCCGAAGCGGTAGTGGCTCAGCGCCCCCATGGCCAGGCCCAGGCACAGCTCCAGCACCACCGGTGCGGTGACCTGGCGCAGCAGATGGGTGGCCGCATGCAGGCACAGCACCGTGGCCACCGCCAGCGGCACGTCGGGCAGGGCCATCACACCCAGCGTGCCGGACAGCGGCATCAGCACCGCCAGGCTGCCGGCATGCCAGCCGGCCACGGCCCCGAACCAGCGTGCGCCGATGCGCTTCACCCACCACGGCACCAGGGCGCCCAGCAGCAGGAACGGCATGCGCAGCGCCAGCGGATGCTCGCCACCGATGAAGGTGCCCAGCCGCGCCAGCCACGCGGTCATGCCCGGCAGGTCGGAGTACGCCGGCGCCAGGTGGCGCCCCTCCTGCCAGTAGAACGCCTCGTCGACGAACAGCGGCAGGCGCGTGGCGACCAGCAGCTTGACCACGCAGGCGATCGTCCAGATCACGAGGAAGGCGCGGCGCGCCCCTGACTCATCCCGCATCCCGTTACACTCCAGACCGATCCGGTAACGCAGGCATGCGATGGCCAACTCCTCGGGAAGACAGCCCCAGATCCTACCTGACCCGTTGTGGAACGCCCTTTCGCGCGCCCAGGAACAGGTCAACTCGCTGGTGCTCGGCAAGCCGCACGAGGTGCGTCTGGCGTTCGTGGCCCTGCTGGCCGGCGGCCATGTCCTGATCGAGGACCTGCCGGGGCTGGGCAAGACCACCCTGGCCCATGCCCTGGCCGCGACGGTGGGGCTGTCCTTCCAGCGCGTGCAGTTCACTTCGGACCTGCTGCCGGCCGACGTGCTGGGCGTGTCGGTCTACGACGCCACCGCGCGCGGCTTCCAGTTCCATCCGGGCCCGGTGTTCACCCAGGTGCTGCTGGCCGACGAGATCAACCGCGCTCCGCCGCGTACCCAGAGTGCGCTGCTGGAGGCGATGGCCGAGCAGCAGGTCACCCTCGATGGCGTGACCCATGCCCTGCCCGACCCGTTCTTCGTGATCGCCACCCAGAACCCGGTGGACCTGTCCGGGACCTTCCCGCTGCCGGACTCGCAGCTGGACCGCTTCCTGCTGCGCTTCTCGCTGGGCTACCCCGGCGCGGAGGCCTAACGCGCCCTGCTCACCGGCAGCGACCGCCGCGCGCTGATCGCCGGCGCCTCGCCGATGC
>JAEWAG010000359.1 GCA_023391775.1 Pseudomonadota bacterium
CCGCTCGCACATCTGGACCGATACCGATCCGGACCGCACCGGCATGCTCGACTTCGTGTTCGAGGACGGCTTCGGCTACGAGCGCTACGTCGACTACCTGCTCGACGTGCCGATGTACTTCTCCTACCGCGACGGCATCTACCACGACGCCAGCGGGCAGAGCTTCCGCGACTTCATGGACGGACGGCTGCCGGTGCTGCCGGGCCAGCTGCCCACGCTGCGCGACTGGTCCGACCACATGACCACCGCCTTCCCCGAGGTGCGGCTGAAGAAGTACCTGGAGATGCGCGGTGCCGACAGCGGCCCCTGGAACCGGCTGTGCGCGCTGCCGGCGTTCTGGGTCGGCCTGCTGTACGACGACGCGGCACTGGACGCGGCCTGGGACCTGGTCAAGGACTTCAGCACCGAAGAGCGCCATGCCCTGCGCGACGGCGTTCCCAGGCACGCGCTGAAGCTGCCGTTCCGCGGCGCCACCGTGCGCGAGCTAGCGGTCGAGGCGCTGAAGATTGCGGCGGCCGGCCTGCGCCGGCGCGCGGCGCGCAATGCCGACGGCATGGACGAGTCGCACTTCCTCGATGCGCTGGTGGAAATCGCCGAGGCCGGACAGACCGCGGCCGAGCGCAAGCTGGAGCTGTTCCATGGCCCGTGGCAGGGCGACATCGACCGGGTGTTCGCCGAGTTCCCCTACTGAGTGCCGCCGGCGCAATGCCGGCAGGCCGGTTGGAGCCGCGACCATGGCGGCCGCGGCTCCCGTGGATCACGGCAGCAGGTGGTTGCGCACGACCTGCTGGCCGTCCAGCGAGACCGAGGCGTAGCCGTTGTTGGCCAGGTCATTGGCGGCCAGGCGGCCTTCCAGGTCCAGGCGCAGGGTGTGCACCTCGCTGAAGGGGCCCGGCGACTCCAGGCGGACGCCGCTCCAGCGGTAGCTGCTGTAGACCTCGTCCAGCGACGGCTTCAGGGCGTCGATGGTGTCTGACAGCGCGGCCGCGTCCACCTGCGACAGCGGCACCAGGTAGTCCTCCAGGCGGAAGCTGGCCACGTCGCCGCTGACCGACAGCTCGATGTCATAGGGATCGCCGAACTTGCCGGTGCCCGGATCCAGCCGCTGGCCAACCAGCTTCCGTGCATCGGCGGGGTTCTGGTACTCGACCGTGCACACCTGCAGCGCGCCGTCCTTGCCGAAATGCGACTGGATGGTGGACACCGGCGTGGCCGGATCCAGCGCATCGGCAACGGCGCGGAAGCACACGTCGTGGCCGTCATCGAAACCCAGCGGATCGGCCGCGTCGGCGGTGGCCGGTGCGGCAGAGGCGTCACCGGTGGCGGACGAACCGCCGCAGGCGGACAGGACCAGGGCCAGGCTGGCGCTGGCGAGTAAGGCGCGAACGGGGGAAGAAGACATGCGCGGGGACGCAGTCATGGGGTGCTCCTTGCGTTGATGGATGGAACGGGGAGCGGCGGAATATATACACACTGCGGCGGTTGCTCAGGCAACCGGTTTTCCACATGGTTTCAGGCGGTTTGCATCATGGCCGCAGGTTGCTGTGGCACATGTGTTCAGGCCGCGCTGCGAACCAGGTTCGGTCTACGGCGCCCACAGCTTGTGCAGGTCGCGGAATCCCCACTGCCGTGGCGATTCGATCCCGGCGATGTGCTCGCTGCAGCCGGGCGCGGACAGGTCCACGTCCGCATGCAGCACATGGCTGCGCAGTCGCGCCGAATAGAACACCCGCACCAGCGGGCGGGTGAGCTCGGCACGCTGCTCGAGGACCACCGCCAGGCGTTCGCTGGACAGCCGCACCAGGCTGCCGGCCGGATAGATGCCGAGGCTGCCGATCAACGCCTTCAGCACCACCGGGTCGAACTGGCCTTTCCAACTGGCCATCTGCCGCAGGGCCTCGGCCGGATCCCAGGGTTCCTTGTACGGGCGGGTGGAGGTGACCGCGTCGTACACGTCGCACACCGCGCTCATGCGGGTCAGCAGTGGCAGCTGCTCCGGACCCAGGCGCCCGGGGTAGCCGGTGCCGTCCATGCGCTCGTGGTGGTGGCGCACGATGTGCAACACCGCCGAGTTGTCGATGCCGCTCTCGCGCAGCAGGCGCGCGCCGTGCTCCGGATGGCCACGGACTACGCCGAACTCGTGCTCGTCCAGGCGCCCCGGCTTGTTCAGCACGACGGTCGGGATGCAGGCCTTGCCCAGGTCGTGCAGCAGGCCGCCCAGGGTCGCGTCCCGGCAGGCCTGCCCGTCCAGCTGCAGGTGCCGGGCGAGGGTTGCCATCAGCGCACCGACGGCGACCGAGTGCAGGTAGGTGTAGTCGTCGGCGGTCTTGAGCCGGGCGTTGCCGATCAGGGCGCCGGGATGGCGGACGACCGAGGCGCTGATCTCCTCGGCCAGCGGGAGCAGGGCGCCGGTGTCGACGATCCGCCCCATCCGCACCTCCTGGAACATCGCCTGCACCGCCTGCCGGCCTTCATGGCAGATGCGCCGGGCACGAGCCAGTTCGGCGCCCAGGTCCGCGCGTGGCGCGGCCACCGTGCGGGCGGGCGGCGGTGCCGGCGCTGCATCGGTGTCGGAACCGGTTGCTTCGGCGGGCTCGGTTGCCGTGGCCGCCGTGGTCCCGGCGACCAGTACGGCCTGGTCGGGATCCGCTGGCACGTGCCCGTCGTCGTCTGGCGCCACGCTGCGGCTCGGGTCCACGTCCACCGTGGCCACCCCGGCGGCCTGCAGCCGTTCGATGTGCTCGGCGCCGGCCAGGAACGAGGACCGCCAGAACGGGTGTTTCAGCCACGCGCCGTTGACCCGCTGCACGTACATGCCCGGGCGTAGCGCTTCGACGGGGATCGTGACGGTCATCGGGCGAGGCAGGCCAGGCGGGCAGGGTATCGGGTGCGTATCGGCCGGTATGCGCCCGGGCTTGAGCCGCGGCGCCCCCGCGCTTGGGTCCACGAGGCCCGGCTGATACTATCCCCCAGTATCGTCCGCGAGCCTTGGCCATGCCCCACAGCCCCGAGGAAAAGAAGCGCGTGCTGACCCGCGTGCGCCGCATCCGCGGCCAGGCCGAGGCGCTCGAGCGCGCGCTGGAGGCCGGGGTGGATTGCGCCCCGGTGCTGCAGCAGATCGCGGCCATTCGCGGCGCGGTCAATGGCCTGATGTCGGAGGTCATGGAAGCGCATATCCGCGAGCAGTTCGGGCAGCCGGCCGGCTCGGCCGACCAGCGCCAGGCCCGCGTGGACGAGATGACCGCCCTGGTGCGGTCCTACCTCAAGTGATCCACCCGCCGCCGGGATGCCCGGTGGCATTGCCCCCTTCGACAGGAGTTGCCCCATGAAGTCCCGTGCCGCCGTTGCTTTCGCCGCCGGTGAACCGCTGCAGATCGTCGAGATCGACGTCGCCCCGCCGAAGGCCGGCGAGGTGCTGGTCAAGATCACCCATACCGCGCTGTGCCACACCGATGCCTTCACCCTGTCCGGCGAGGATCCGGAGGGCGTGTTCCCGGCGGTGCTGGGCCATGAGGGCGCCGGCATCGTGGTCGAGGTGGGCGAGGGCGTGACCTCGGTCAAGCCGGGTGACCACGTCATCCCGCTGTACACCGCCGAGTGCGGCCAGTGCCTGTTCTGCAAGAGCGGCAAGACCAACCTGTGCGTGGCCGTGCGCGCCACCCAGGGCAAGGGCGTGATGCCCGACGGCACCACCC
>JAEWAG010000132.1 GCA_023391775.1 Pseudomonadota bacterium
GTGATGCACCGGCCCTGCCGTTTCAGAGCGCGGTGGCGCCGCCGAGGTGGCGTGACATGAAGCCCAGCAGCCGGCGGTAGTACTCACGACGGTGCTCGACCCGGTAGAACCCGTGGCCTTCGCTCGGGTAATAGAGGGTCTCCACCGGCACGCCCGCCTTCTCCAGCGCGCGCTCCATGCGCTTGCTGTGGGAGATCGGCGCGCGCTCGTCGTTGCCGCCGGCGGCCAGGAACACCGGCACCCTGATCCGGTCGGCCAGGTTTACCGGCGAGCGCTGCGCCAGCTCGGCCGGCGCACCCATCCACTCCAGCGCCCAGGTCCGCGACGACCGGCTCCGCCGCGAGGCATCGCGGTGCATCATCGGCAGGTCGTACACGCCGACATAGCCGGCTGCGCAACGGTACAGGTCCGGCTCGCGGGCCACGCCCATCAGCGCCGCGTAGCCACCGTAGCTGGCGCCATAGATGCAGATGCGCTGCGGATCGGCGATGCCGGCCTCGATCGCCCAGCGGGTCGCGTCGGTCAGGTCGTCCTGCATGCGCCCGCCCCACTCCTGCACGCCGGCCTGCCGGTGGGCCCAGCCGTAGCCGCCGGAGCCGCGGTAGTTCACCCGCAGCACCGTGTAGCCGGCGGCCGCCAGCACCTGGCTGTCGTCGTCGAATTCCCAGCCGTCACGGATCCCGTAGGGGCCGCCGTGCGGCAGCAGCACCATCGGGCGCGGCCCGTCGCCGGCATCCAGCGGGGCGGTGAGGTAGCCATGCAGCACCAGGCCGTCGCGCGCCTTGAAGCTGACCGCGCGCGAGGGTGGCACGGTGGAAGGCCGGATCCAGCTGCGGCGGCTGAGCACGCGCTCGGCGCTGCGGCGCGCGGTGTCGAACAGGAAGTAGTCGCCGTTGTTGCGGTCGCTGGAAACGTAGACCAGTGCCTCCCGGCCATCGGCGGTGACCGAGGTGATGCGCACCGCGTCGCCCTCGAAAGCCTTTTCCAGCATCCGGTACAGCTGCGCGGCGGGCGCCTTCTCGTCGAAGAACCGGTAGCGCACCCGGTCGGTCATGTACGACGCACCGATCGGCGTACGCCCGTCCAGGTCGTAGAGGATGCGGTGGGGGTCGACCGTCTCGTCGCGCAGCAGGGGCGTGCAGGTGCCGCTGCCGGGGTCCCAGGCCACCAGCGAGTCCGGCCCCTGCGGGTGCTCCACCTGCAGGTAGGCCACCCGGCCGCCGGCGGCGAACCCCAGCGCGAACTGGCGGTGTCCGCTGCGGCCCTGGTCGTTGACCAGCCGCCATGGGCCACCATTGGCGTCGCGGTAGTAGAGCTTGCTGACGTTGTCGCTGCCGGCGCCGTGGGCGAAGCGCACCTGGCCGGCGGCATCGGTGGTGAAGCTGGCATTAGGCAGCGGGCCGGAGGCGACGTGGGTGCGGCGCCGGGTGTACAGGTCGAGCCGCTCGACCTGCGAGGTCGCGTCGCCCTCGTGCCCCACCGACTGCACCAGGATGTCGGCCTTCTCGCCGGGCAGCGGATCGAGCATGAATACCGCGCCCTCCAGCACGGTGCGCACCTGGGTGACCAGCGGGTTGCTCTCGGTAAGCCCGTACGGGCTGGCCAGCAGCTTGGCGTAGCTGCCATCGGCGTTGACCGCGTGCAGTTCGCCGATCACGCCGGGCTGGTCGCGCGAGCCGTAGCGGTGCGCCATCGACACCACCACCCGCTCGTCGTTGGCCCACCAGAAGTCATCGACCTCCGAACCGGCCCCGCCGGCGATCTTGGCGGTGGCCTCCATGCCGTCGCGGCGCACGACTGCCAGCACCGTGCGGTCCTCCATCGGCACGGTCACCGCGAAATGCCGGCCGTCGGGCGAGATCTTGACCCGCTCGTACAGGTCGCGCCTGAGATACGGCTCCAGGTCCACCTTGCCCACGTCGGCGGCCGCCGGCCCGGCCAGTATCCAGCCCGCCGCCAGGGCGAGCGCCATCCCCGTCAATCCACGCATCCTTTTCCCCTGCTCCGATTCCCCGCGCGCATGGTGGCAACGGGCGGCAACGCTGTCCACGGACGCTGCATGGCGCGCGACTGCGCGCGGCCGCAGCCCGCGCTCAGTGCGGGCGGGCCGGCGGCGTGCCGCGCTGGAACACCACCCGCTCGGGGCGGTGCATGGCGAAGCCCTGGGCCAGGTCCACGCCGCGCTCGCGCAGAAGGCCCAGCATGCGCGGGTCATCAACCCATTCGGCGACTACGCGCAGGCCGCGCTGGTGGCCGATCTGGGCGATCGCACTGACGATGATGCCGCTGAGCGGATCGGTATCCAGATCGCGGACGAAGCTTCCGTCGATCTTGATGATGTCCAGCGGCAGGTTCTTCAGGTAGCCGAAGGAGGACATGCCGGCCCCGAAATCGTCCAGGGCGATGCGGCAGCCGGCCGCACGCAGGCGCTGGATCACCGGCACCACCCGGCGCAGGTTGCGCACCGCCACCGTCTCGGTGATCTCCAGGCACACCCGCCGTGGCTCCACGCCGTATTCGGCGATGCAGCCGAGGATGTAGTCGGCCAGGCCCTGGTCCTCGATGCTGGCACCGGAGAGGTTCAGGGCGAAGCTGCGCAGGCCGCTGCCGCGCGGGTGCAGGCGGTCGGCGTTGGCCAGCGCGGTGCGGATCACCCAGCGGTCGATCGCCGGCATCAGGCCGTAGCGCTCGGCCGCCGGCAGGAACGCCCCGGGCAGGACCACGTGGCCGTCCTCGTCGCGCAGGCGCAGCAGCAGCTCGATCCGCGGCGCGTCGTCGCCCGGCTCCGGGTCCAGCGGCACCACCTCCTGGTAGTCCAGCAGCAGCCGGTCTTCCTCCAGTGCGCGGCGCAAGCGCGTGGCCCACTCCATCTCGCCCTGGCGGCGGGTGGTGTCCTTGTCCTCGCGGTACACATGCACGCGGTTGCGGCCGTCCTCCTTGGCCTGGTAGCAGGCGCTGTCGGCCCAGGCCAGGATGTCCTTGAGGGTCGCGCCGGGCTGGTCGGCCACCACCACGCCGATGCTGGCGCTGACGGTGTAGCTGCGGCCCTCCCAGGGAAAGACCACGTCCTCGATGCAGTGGCGCATGCGCTCGGCCAGCGAGCGCGCCTGCGCCGGGCCGGTGCACGGCGCCAGCAGCCCGAACTCGTCCCCGCCCAGCCGCGCCAGCAGGTCCTGCGGGCGCAGCTGGTCGCGCATGGAGCGCACCAGTTCGACCAGCAGCTGGTCGCCGGCCATGTGTCCGGACAGGTCGTTGACCAGCTTGAACTGGTCCAGGTCGATGTACAGCACCGCGAAGGTGCCGTTGGCCGGGTCCGCCTCGAGGTTGGCCAGCGCCTTCTGCAGCCGGCGCTCGAATTCCCGGCGGTTGTACAGCCCGGTAAGTTCGTCGTGCGCGGCCTGGTAGCCCAGCCGCTCGGCCAGCTTGCGGTGCTCGCTGATGTCGTTGGCCACCATCAGCAGGTGCGGCACGCCGTCCACGTCGACCGGGGCCAGCGAGGTGTGGGCCCAGAACGGCTCGCCGGCCGCCGGCGCCAGCAGGGCCTCGCGCCCGTTCCACGCACCGCCGGTGCCGGCCACGTCCAGGGCCTCCTGGCCCAGCGCCAGGTCCGCGAACAGCTCCGCCAGCGGCTGGCCCAGCACCGCGCCCAGGTGCCGTCGCGCGGCCTGGTTGGCATAGGCGATGCGGCCGTCGCGCACGTCGGCCAGCAGGACCAGCGCCGGAAGCAGCTCGTTGAGGGTGCGGAAGCGGGCCTCGCTCTCGCCGAAGCGCTCGCCCATGCGCTGGCCCAGCTCCACGGCACGGCGCCGGGTGTTGGCGATGGTCCACAGCAGCAGCGACAGCAGCAGGGTGATCAGGCCGCCGACCAGGCCCACCCGCATGACGCTGCCATAGCTGATGGTGCCCGGGCGCGGCCAGATCAGCAGTTCCCAGCGCCGCCCGCCGAACTCGATCATGCGCAGCTCGGCATCTTCCGGCGGCTCCAGCCCGGCGTCGGAGACGTAGATCATGCCGCCGTCGTCCGGCACGTCCGGATCGCGCAGGCGCACGTGCATGAACTCGGCGATCCGGCCCTGCAGCACGCCCTCCACCATCGGCTGCAGGCGCAGGCTGATGGCCAGTGCGCCGAGCTCGCGCTGGCGGCGCTCGGTCACCGTGGCCGGCGCGGTGCCGTGCGAGTACACCGGCAGGCGCACGGTCACGCCCACCACCCGGCCACCGGGCCGGTCCTGGAACTGCATCAGCGGGAATGGCGCGGAGAGCGCCGCGCTGTCGGTATCGCGCGCGCGCTCCAGGGCGTGCAGGTTCTCCGGCTGGCGGGCGCTGTCGAAGCCCAGCAGCGCGCGGTTGTCATCCAGCGGGGTGACCAGTTCGTAGGGGTAGGAGGGCCCCGGCAAGCGCCGGGCGAAGGCGGTCACCACGTGCCCGTGCATGCGCTCGTGCGCGCGCAGGTTCTGCTGGTAGCGGTCGAAGATGGCCTGGTCGACCTGGTCGCTGCCCAGGAACACGGTCTGCATGGCACGCAGGGCCTGGGCGGCACGGTCCAGGTCCACCCGCAGGCGCTCCTGGGCGGTGTTGGCCATGGCCTGGTGCATGGCGCTGGCCTCGGCCTCGACCATGGACCGCTCCTTGCGCATGGCCTCGGCCGTGCACACCAGGCCCACCAGCAGCACTAGCAGCGCCCACGCGCCCGGTGCGAGCCGGGACGCGCGGAGGGTGTCGGCGTCACGGCCGGGCGTTGGAGTCGGGTCCTGCATCATCTTCCGTGGATTCCTGCCTGAGCCTGCCGTCAGCCGTCATGCACGGTTGGACCTCGCCGCCGGGAAGCGCTGGCGAAGCTTGCGCCTTGTCGGTTATCGGATTCCCATGGCCATTCTTGACCGGATCGGGTGGGAAAGCACGCCCTGTCCGGCCGGGATCCGCCGCCGGCGGGGTTACCATGCCCGCCCCGCTGCCGCCCGCCTGCCTCCATGCCACGGACCGCCGTCCCCCTGCTGACCCTGGAAACCGCCGCCGGGCTGCTGCAGGCGCGGGCCGCCGGGGCGGGCGAATGCGAGCTTTCGCTGGACCTCGGGCGCAGCCTGTCGACGGTCGCGATCACGCCGCAGGCCTGGCGCTGGCAGGGGCGCGAATTCCCGTACCCGGCCAGGCTGCGCGACCGCACCATCTACCATCCCGACGGCGATGGCTGGGAGCCGGTGTCGCGCTACGCCGGCTCGCTGATCAAGCTGGTCCCCACGCCCTGGGGGCCGCCGACCTTCGAGATCGACGGCATCAAGATGCTGCCGACGGCGAAGGAGTCCCCGCTGGAGGACGCGCGGCGCAAGGTCGCCCTGGTGCAGCCGCGCGGGCGCACGGTGCTGGATACCTGCGGCGGCCTGGGCTACTTCGCCGCCTGCTGCCTGGAGGCCGGGGCCGCGCGCATCGTCTCGTTCGAGAAGAACGAGAGCGTGCTGTGGCTGCGCACGCTCAACCCGTGGTCGCCCGATCCCGGGGCGCCGGAGTCCGGCGGGCGCCTGCAGCTCAACCATGGCGACGTGGCGCAGGCGATCACCGGGCTGCCCGATGCCGCCTTCGATGCCGTGCTGCACGACCCGCCGCGTTTCGGCATCGCCGGCGAGCTGTACGCGCAGGCGTTCTATGACCAGCTGGCGCGCGTGCTGCGCCGGGGCGGGCACCTGTTCCACTACACCGGCAGCCCGAACCGGCTCACCAGCGGACGCGATGTTCCGCGCGAGGTCGCACGGCGGCTGGAGAAGGCGGGCTTCCGCGCCGCGCCGGAACTGGACGGAGTATTCGCCACCCGGCGCTGAGCGGGCGGCGGTACCAGGCCAACGGGCGACAGGCCCGCGTCGGGCGCGCCTCAGGCATCGACGGCTGCGACGGCATCTCCGGGGCCGCAGCCGGCACGCGCTTCCCATCCGCGCCTGGGCGCTCCGGCCGGTCCGGCGCGGAACCGTGCCGCGGCTACGCGGCGCCGCCATCCTGCACGCCCAGCACGGTCGTGCCCTGGGCATCGGTCTGGCAGCGCCAGGCGCTGGCCAGTTCCTGGCGCTGGACACGCACGTCCACGCCTGCATCGGTGCGCTGGGTGCCGGTCACCACGAGCCCGGAAACCGGCGTACCCGAGGCGCGCGCGACCGCCTCCAGGCAGGTGCGTCGCGCCTCGGGATGCTGCTGCGGGGCGGGAACGCCGGCACCGGCATCGTCCTGCGCCGTGGCGCCGCCCTCGGACATGCCC
>JAEWAG010000169.1 GCA_023391775.1 Pseudomonadota bacterium
ACCCGGCCCAGCACCCGGCGCTGGCCGAGCTGGACCGCATCCACCAGGCGCTGCTGGCGCCGCAGGGCGGCGGCCTGCTGTCGCGCCTGCTGTCGCGCCCGCCGGAGCCGGTGACCGGGCTTTACTACTGGGGCGAGGTCGGCCGCGGCAAGACCTTCCTGGTCGACCTGTTCTACGACGCCCTGCCCTTGCCGGTGTACTCGCCGGGTACGGGCAAGCCGGAGGTCTCCGGCGGCAAGTACCGCACCCACTTCCACCGCTTCATGCGCGGCGTGCACGAGCGGCTGCGCGAGCACGCCGGCGAGGCCGACCCGCTGGCGCGCATCGCCCGGCGCTGGCGTGGTGCCCTGAAAGTGCTGGTGCTGGACGAGTTCTTCGTTACCGACATCGGCGACGCGATGCTGCTGGCACGCCTGCTGGAACGCCTGTTCGCCGAGGGCGTGACCCTGGTGACCACGTCCAACACCGCGCCGGAGAACCTGTACCGCGACGGCCTGCAGCGCGCCGGCTTCCTGCCGGCGATCGGGTTGCTGCAGAAGCACTGCGTGGTGCTGCGCTCCGACGGCCAGGAGGATTACCGCCTGCGCGCGCTGACCCGCTCGCCGGTCTACCGGGCCCCGCTGGACGGTGGCGCCGATGCCTGGCTGTGCGAACGCTGGCGCGAGCTCAGCGGCGGCGATGGCGCCACCGGCGGCAACATCGAGATCGACGACCGCAAGATCCCGGTGCGCGCGCGCGGCAAGAGCATCGCCTGGTTCGACTTCGGCGCCCTGTGCGAAGGCCCCCGCGGCACCACCGACTACATCGAGATCGCGCGCGAGTTCAACACCGTCCTGCTGGGTGGCATCCCGCGAATGGATGAGCTCAACGAGGACGCCGCGCGCCGCTTCGTCAACCTGGTCGACGAGCTGTACGACCGCCAGGTCAACCTGGTCTGCACCGCCGACGCGCCACCGACGCAGCTGTACGCCGGCCAGCGCCTGCAGGGCGCGTTCGAGCGCACCGCCTCGCGCCTGATCGAGATGCAGAGCGCCGAATACCTGGGGACTGCGCACCGGGCGTGAGCCAGTGCTGTGGCCACCAGGGCCCCGCTCAGCCCCGTCCGCTACGCCCCATGCGTCCAAGCCGCCAGCCGGCCAGGCCCAGCCATGCCAGGTACAGCGCGATCACCGTCTTCTGCGACGTGCCGCGCGGCAGCTCGCGCCACAGTGCATGCAGCCATAGCCCGCCGAAGGCCAGCACCGCAAGCACCAGCAGGAGGGCGGCCAGCGGGCGCCAGTGCGGGTCGCGATGCAGGACGCAGGATTGCAGCAGCATCGCCGTGCCCACCAGCAGGAAGCGGGTGGTCGCCGAGAGGCCGTGGATCAGCTCGCCCAGTGGCGTGGCCGGATGCCCGGGTGCCGGCCCCGGCCAGGTCGCGGTCACCACGAGGGCCACGCCGCCGCACGCCAGCAGCACCGGTACCAGCACCCGGCGCGCCGGCGGCACGAGCGTTCGCCACAGCCCGGACCCCAGTGCCGCGACACCGACGGCCAGGCCGTAGTACGCCGCGCGCAGCCACAGGCCCCAGTCGCCTGACAGGTACAGGCTGAGGGGCGCGTCGCTGGCGACATACTCCACCCGCAGCACGTTCACCGCCGCTGCCGCGACGAGGAAGTGCAGGACGCCGGCCAGGGCCAGCAGGCCGGAGAGGGCGGGGCGACGGGCGGGCATGCATCCAGTCTCGCAGACACCGCAGTGCGCGTGGCCCATCCGCCGTGCCGCAACGGATCTGCCGGCCTCCGTCACACGTGCGGCCACAAGATCTGGTTGACCTACAAATCACCGCCACACTATCTTGTGCCCGTCGGTACCGGCGCCTCGTGCGCTGGTTTAAAAGGGAAGTCCGGTGGGCCGCAAGGCGATTCCGGCACTGCCCCGCAGCGGTAACCGGAAACGAACCCGCAACACGCACTGGGCCGCAGGCCCGGGAAGCGGCGGAAGTAGGCGAAGGCGAAGCCTTCATGTCCGGAAGTCCGAAGACCTGCCGGCAGCCGCGCGAAGCACAACGCGCGGTGCCGGCCGTGGAATCCCCGAGGGGGGAAGGCTGGCGGAGCAGGACTGCCGCAGCCGTGCTGCGTCTCCGTCCCTGCGACGCCGTTTTTCCATCCTCCGTTTCCGCACCGGATCCATCGACCCCGAGGGAGGGTCGTGGCGTGCATCACGACGGAGGATGCGCATGACGTCCCAGGACACTTCCACGCTGGCCGCCCCCGCGGCGCCGGCCACGCCCGCGGTCGCCCGCGATCACGCTGCAGCCACTGCAACCACGTTGCCGGACGAGGCAGCCGATTGCGCCGTGCCTGCGCCTGCGGTGACTGCCGGTGCCGCCACGCCGGCTTTGCAGCAGGCCACCATCTGGATCACCAAGGAAGCCGGCAACCGGCGCATGCCGTTCGACCGCGCGCGCCTCGAACGCAGCATCGGGGCGGTGCATGCCGAGTTCCCACAGCTGGACGTGGCCGACTACACGCGCAGCGTATGCGGCTTCGTCGAACGCAAGGGCACGGTCAACGCCGATGACCTGGTCGACCACCTCATCCGCGAGGCCGAGGCGCGGGTGGACCTGACCGCGCCGGAATGGGAGCACTTTGCCGCGCGCATCTACCTGCGCCGGCTGTACAAGCGTGCCAGCCGCAACCGCTTCTACGACGCCAGCGAGAAGTACGGCTCGTACGTCGGCCTGCAGGAGAGCCTGGCCGACCGCAACATCTACTCCAACGACATCCTGCGCGCCTACTCCAAGGAGGAGCTGCAGGAGGCCGGGCGCATGATCGATCCCCAGCGCGACCGGCTGTTCACCTACAACGGCCTGTACCTGCTGGCCACCCGCTACCTGGCCACCGATCCGGCGCGCAACGTGTACGAACTGCCGCAGGAGCGCTGGCTGACCATCGCCCTGTACCTGATGCAGCACGAAGGCGGGACCGGCAGTGGCGGCCGCGCACGGCGCATGCAGCTGGTGGGCGAGGCGTACTGGGCCCTGTCCAATCTGTACATGACCGTGGCCACGCCCACGTTGCAGAACGCCGGCAAGGTCGGCGGCCAGCTGTCGAGCTGCTTCATCGACACGGTCGACGACAGCCTGCAGGGCATCTACGACTCCAACACCGACATCGCCCGCGTGTCCAAGGGCGGTGGGGGCGTGGGTGCGTACATGGGCTACGTGCGCGCCGCCGGCGCACCGATCCGCGGGGTGCCCAACTCCTCCGGCGGCGTGGTGCCGTGGATCAAGCAGCTCAACAACACCGCCGTGTCGGTGGACCAGCTGGGCCAGCGCAAGGGCGCGGTCGCCGTCTACCTGGACATCTGGCACCGCGACATCGAGGCCTTCCTCGACCTGCGCCTCAACAATGGCGACCAGCGCCTGCGCGCGCACGATGTGTTCACCGCGGTGTGCATCCCCGACCTGTTCATGGAAACGGTGGAGCGCCGCGGCGACTGGTACCTGTTCGACCCGCACGAGGTGAAGCAGGCCAAGGGCTGGTACCTGCAGGACTTCCATGACGAGCAGCGCGGCGCCGGCAGTTTCCGCCAGCGCTACCGTGAGCTGGTCGAGGACGACCGCATCAGCCGCCGCACGGTCAAGGCGATCGACCTGTTCAAGCGGATCATGGTGTCGCAGCTGGAAACCGGAAACCCGTTCATGTTCTACCGCGACGAGGTCAACCGGAAGAACCCGAACAAGCACGCCGGCATGGTGTACTCATCCAACCTGTGCACCGAGATCCTGCAGAACATGAGCCCGACCCGGCTCATGCAGGAAATCATCTCCGGCAACCAGATCGTGACCACCCGGCAGGCCGGCGACTTCGTGGTCTGCAACCTGTCCTCGATCAACCTCGGGCGTGCCGTGGTCCCGGGCGAAGGCCAGGCCGACCTGATCGGCGACGTGCTCGAGCGGCTGGTGCCGATCCAGGTGCGCATGCTCGACAACGTGATCGACCTCAACGCGCTGCCGGTGCCGCAGGCGACCATCACCAACCGCAAGTACCGCGCGATCGGCCTGGGCACCTTCGGCTGGCACCACCTGCTGGCCCTCAAGGGCATCGACTGGAACTCGCCGGAAGCCGAGGCCTACAGCGATGCGCTGTACGAGCGCATCAACCAGCTGGCGATAAGGGCCAGCATGGAGCTGGCGAAGGAAAAGGGCACCTACCCGGTCTTCGCCGGCAGCGACTGGCATACCGGCGCCTACTTCCGCGACCGGGGCTACGGCAGCCCGGCATGGCTGGAGCTTGCCGCGCAGGTGGCGGTCAACGGCCTGCGCAACGGCTGGCTGCTGGCGGTCGCGCCGAACATGTCCACCGCGCAGATCGCCGGGTCCACCGCGTCCATCGACCCGATCTACTCCGCTTTCTACTACGAGGAGAAGAAGGACTACCGGCGGCCGGTGGCGGCGCCGGGCCTGTCGCTGGAGACCTGGCCGTACTACGAGAAGGGTGCGTACCGGGTCGACCAGTTCGCTTCCGTGCGCCAGAACGCGCGACGCCAGCGCCACGTGGACCAGGCCGTCAGCTTCAACCTGTACGTGCCTTCGACCATCCGCGCCTCGACCCTGCTGGACCTGCACATGACCGCGTGGCGCGAGGGACTGAAGACCACCTACTACGTGCGCTCGAACGACATCGATATCGCCGAGTGCGAGTGGTGCGCGAGCTGACGGCGCGTTCGCGCTGTCAGCTCCCCACGGTTCGCGATGCGAA
>JAEWAG010000171.1 GCA_023391775.1 Pseudomonadota bacterium
AGCATGCTCGAGGCGGTGCCCAGCAGCTGCATCCAGCGCACCGCGCCGACCCGCGCCATCGGTTCGGCACGTCCGACCAGGAACCCGGTGGCGAGGCCGGCGAGGATGATGCGCGGCGGCGTCCAGCCCAGGCGCCAGTTCAGGCCCAGCGACTTGCGGCGGTCCTCGGCCCGGTCCATGTGGCGCTGGACCCGGGCCTCGGCCCGTTCCACGCGCTGGCGCAGCACTTCGAACCTCATCGCGGTGCCTCCGGGGATGCAGGCGGCGGAACCGGGGCGTCACCGGGGGGCGGCGGCGTGCCGGGCGCCGGCGCGTCGTCGTCCTCGTCGTCTTCCTGGAACAGCCCCATGCGGGTCAGCTGGCGCCGGGTGGCGTGCAGGCCCATGTAGTCGAAGAAGCGGGAGGTGCGCCACGCGGCAAGCGCGGTCACCACCACGTTGAACAGTGCGGCCACCGACAGCGCCGACAGCCACGACAGGCCCATGCGCTGCATCAGGGCCACGGCCGCGGCGGTGGCCAGCAGCCAGGCCGAGGCACCGAACACCACCGCCACGCCGGTCCAGGCCAGGGCCCGGCCCATGGCCGAGCGGGCCATGGCGATATCCGCCGACAGCAGCCCGCGCAGGGCGCGCAGCGAGTCGGCGGTGGCGGAGATGGCCTCGCGCCCGGTCTGTCCGACCTGGCGGATGGTCTCGTCGATCGGTGGGGTCTCGCCGGCGGGCTGGCCGGCGTCCCCGTTGCGCTCCCCGTCGCTCACGGCCGTGCCGTCAGCGGTCGCGGCGGCTCAGCGCGGCCACCAGCCAGCCGGCGGCGAAGGCGACGCCGAAGGAGGCCAGCGGACGCTCGCGGATCAGCTCCGAAGCGCTGTCCAGCAGGTCGCGGCCCTTGTCCAGCAGGGCGTCAACCTGCTCGCGCGCGGCCTCGCCACCGAGTTCGGCGGCGGCCATGCCGGACAGGGCGGTGTCGGCCAGTTCGGCCTTGATGTTGGCCTTGCCCAGGCGCAGTTCCTCGCCGGCGGCGGAGGCGGCGCCACGCAGGGCCTCGCTGGCGGCACCGGCGGCGGTCTTCAGGTGGGCGCTGGCTTCGTTGAGGTTGCCCTTGATGTTCTCGGTCGAGCTGGCGCTCATCTGCGTTCTCCTGTTGGGGGATGCCGGGATGGCAGGACGTGGGCATCAGACCACGCTGCCGGTGTAGGAGCCGTTACGGATGCACGGCCTATTGCAGGACCAGCCGCCCCCGCACGTTACCGCGCTCGATCAGCAGCACCAACTGCGCCGGCCGCCCGGACAGGGTGCTGCGCAGGGTGGCCAGGTCGTCGACCTGGCCGGCGCTGGTGGCGGTGATCACGTCGCCCGGACGCAGGCCGTTGGCGGCGGCGCGGCTGCCATTGGCGACCTTCTCCACCAGCACGCCGCGGCCGCGGGCCTGGCGCAGGGTTTCGGGCAGTTCGGCCAGGGTGGCGCCGGACAGGCGCGGGTCGAGGGTCTCGCCGGAGAGGCTGCGCGGCTGCTCGCGCAAGGTGGCGTTGAGCTCCAGGGTGCGGCCCTCGCGGATCACCTGCAGCGGCACCTGCGAGCCCACCGGCTGCAGGCCCTCGAAGTTGTGCAGCGCCTGCGGGCTGGTGATGCGCTGACCGCCGGCTTCCACGATCAGGTCGCCCGGGCGCACGCCCGCGGCGGCCGCGCCGGAATTTGCATGCACCCGCGCCACCAGCGCGCCCTGCTGGCCCTCGGCCAGGCCCAGGCTGCGGGCCAGGCGCGCGTCCAGCGGCTGGGTGTCCAGGCCCAGGGTCCCGCGCCGCACCTCGCCGGTGGTCACCAGCTGGTGGACCACGTCACGGGCCAGGTTGGAGGGGATGGCCAGGCCCAGGCCGATGTTGCCGGCGGCGCTGCCGCGCGGATTGAGCGAGGCGGTATTGATGCCGACCAGCTCGCCGCGCAGGTTGACCAGCGCGCCGCCGGAATTGCCCGGGTTGATCGAGGCGTCGGTCTGGATGAAGTTCTGGAAGCCCAGGCCGCGGATGCCGCTGCGGCCCACCGCCGAGACGATGCCCGAGGTCACCGTCTGGCTCAGGCCGAAGGGGTTGCCGATGGCGACCACGTAGTCGCCCACCTGCAGCCGCCCGCTGTCGCCCAGCGGCAGCTCGGTCAGGTTCTCCGACGGAATCCGGATCAGGGCCACGGCGGTGTCGGCATCCGAGCCGAGGAACTCGGCGGTCAGGGTGCGGCCGTCGGCCAGGGTCACCGACACGTCGTCCGCGCCCTCGATGACGTGGTGGTTGGTCAGCACGTAGCCGCGCTGGGCGTCGATCACCACGCCCGAGCCCAGCGACTCGTTGATCCGCTCCTGCGGCACCTGCGGGAACATGCGGCGGAAGAACGGATCGTCGAAGAAGGGGTTGCGCACCCGCACCCGCTGCTTGGTGTGCACGCTGACCACCGCGGGCATCACCCGCTGCAGCATCGGCGCCAGCGAGGGCAGGGGCTGGCCGTCCACGGCGGCGGGCAGGGCGCCGGCGGCCGCGGCC
>JAEWAG010000178.1 GCA_023391775.1 Pseudomonadota bacterium
CAGCAGTTCGCCGCCGGCAAGGTGCCGCAGAGCGCCAACGCCGCACGCAAGGCCAGGGCCGCACAGGCCCAGCAGCCGGACATCGCCACCTTGGAGACCGAGCTGTCCGAGGCCCTGGGCGCCAAGGTCGCCATCGCCCACGGCCGCACCGGCAAGGGCCGGCTGGTGATCCACTACACCGACCTGGACACCCTCGACGGCGTGCTGGAGCGGTTGCGCGGCCAGCGCGCCTGAGTGCCTGCGGCGCGGCCCGGCGGATTCCCCCTTCCCGGCCCGCTTGCGACAATGCCGCCAACTGAAACCGGCGTCCTCCCCCAAGCCATGAGCGTCCTCGTCACCGGCGCCGCCGGCTTCATCGGCGCCTATACCTGCAGGGCCCTGGCCGCGCGCGGCACCGCCGTCACCGGCCTGGACAACTACAACGACTACTACGACCCGGCGCTCAAGCGCGACCGGGTCGCGGCGCTGTGCCCGGACGTGGACATCCGCGCCCTGGACCTGACCGACCGCGAAGGCCTGGCCGCGCTGTTCGACGAGGTGCGGCCGAGCCGGGTCATCCACCTGGCCGCCCAGGCCGGGGTGCGCTACTCGCTGCAGAACCCGCATGCCTACGTGGCCAGCAACCTCGAAGGCTTC
This sequence comes from Pseudomonadota bacterium, assembly GCA_023391775.1. GTDB lineage: Bacteria > Pseudomonadota > Gammaproteobacteria > Xanthomonadales > Xanthomonadaceae > Pseudoxanthomonas. Next base: position 637 of record JAEWAG010000178.1, read on the forward strand.
GTCAACATGCTGGAGCTGTGCCGGCACCGCGGCGTGGAGCACCTGGTCTACGCCTCCAGCAGTTCGGTCTATGGCGATTCGGCCACCCCGCCGTTCTCCGAGGACCAGCGCGTGGACCGGCCGCGCTCGCTGTACGCGGCGACCAAGGCCGCCAACGAGCTGATGGCCCACACCTACGCCCAGCTCTACGGCCTGCGTTCCACCGGGCTGCGCTTCTTCACCGTGTACGGCCCCTGGGGCCGGCCGGACATGGCACCGCTGCTGTTCTCGCGCGCGGTGCTGGGCGGGCGCCCGATCCAGGTGTTCAACCACGGCCGCATGCAGCGCGACTTCACCCACGTGGACGACATCGTCGCCGGGGTGCTCGGCGCGCTGGACCGGCCCGCCGGCGGCGAGGGCCACGAGGTGTTCAACCTGGGCAACCACACCCCGGTGGAGCTGGAGCACTTCATCGACGTGCTGGCCGCCGCGGCCGGACGCGAGGCGGTGCGCGAGTACCTGCCGATGCAGCCCGGCGACATGGTGCGGACCATGGCCGACACCCGGCGCGCACGCGCGGCGTTCGGCTTCGAGCCGCGCACCCCGATCGAACAGGGCCTGCCGCCGGTGGTGGCATGGTGCCGGCAGTACTACGGAGAAGGCCACTGATGGAGACCGGCACCATGCAGTCCAGCATTCCAGAGCTGTCGATCGTGGTCCCGGTACACAACGAACGCGACAACATCGCGCCGCTGGTGCGGGAGATCCTCGCCGCCCTGCGCGGGCGGGTCGCGTTCGAGATCGTGTGCGTGGACGACCATTCGGCCGACGACTCGCTGGCCGTGCTGCAGTCGCTGCGGGCCGAGGTGCCCGAGCTGCGGGTGCTGCACCACGTGGCCCGCAGCGGGCAGAGCACGGCCGTGCACAACGGCGTGCGCGCCGCGCGCGGGGCCTGGGTCGCCACCCTCGACGGCGATGGCCAGAACGACCCGGCCGACATTCCCGGCCTGCTGGACGCACGCGACGCCGCCGGCCCGCGGGTGAAGCTGTTCGCCGGCTGGCGGGTCGACCGCCAGGACTCCGGCGCCAAACGCTGGGCCAGCCGCTGGGCCAACCGGATACGCGCGCGCCTGCTGCGCGACAACACCCCGGATACCGGCTGCGGGATCAAGCTGTTCGAGCGGCAGGTGTTCCTCGACCTTCCCTACTTCGACCACATGCACCGCTATCTGCCGGCGCTGGTGCAGCGCGCCGGCTGGGAGACGGTGAGCGTGCCGGTGAGCCACCGCGCCCGCACCTCCGGGGTGTCCAAGTACAACAACCTCGGCCGCGCCCTGGTCGGCGTGCGCGACCTGCTGGGCGTGGCCTGGCTGATCGCCCGCAGCCACCGCACCACGGTGGAGGAGCTCTGATGCTCGCCCAGCCGCTGGAATGGCTCGCCTGGACCGGGCTGCACGTCACCGGCTGGAAGCTGATCGGCTACACCGGCGCGCTGATGTTCGGCGGCCGCTGGCTGGTCCAGTTCCTGGCCTCGCGCCGGGCCGGCAAGCCGGTGATCCCGCGCGTGTTCTGGTACATGAGCGTGCTCGGCAGCCTGATGACGCTCAGCTACTTCCTGTTCTCGCCCAAGCAGGACTCGGTGGGGGTGCTGCAGAACCTGTTCCCGGCGTTCACCGCCCTGTACAGCCTGTACCTGGACATCCGCCACCGCGGCTGGAAGGGCGACAAGGCCCCGCTGTAGGCCTGGCCCTCGGCGGCCGGCCACGAACCCGGTTGCAATCAGTCACTTGGCGTTGGATAATGCGCGGCTCGCTGCGTCCGGTTTGCCCGGATCCCGGCCCCGGAGCGCGATCCGGCGCCAACTGCAGGCGAATCCTTTCCCGCATCGCGTTCGGCATCGCCCATCGGGGCGCAGCCGCGGGGCCGCCGTCTCCCGGGCTATGGGCGACACCAGACCTTTCGAGGTGCGTATGTCCCGCGTTTGCCAAGTTACCGGCAAGGGCGTGCAGACCGGCAACAACGTCTCGCACGCAAACAACA
>JAEWAG010000382.1 GCA_023391775.1 Pseudomonadota bacterium
CGATGGTGCGGAACACGCGGTCGCCGAAGTGCTCGGTGAGCTCGGCCGACACCGCGTTGGCCAGGTTGTTGCGCACGTCGAACATGGTGCGCAGCACGCCCTCGATCTCCAGCGCCGGGTTGAGCTGCTGGCGCAGCGCCTCGATGGTCTCCATCAGCGCGCTCAGGCCTTCCAGCGCGTAGTACTCGCACTGCATCGGCACGATCACCGAATCGGCCGCGGTCAGCGCGTTGAGGGTCAGCAGCGACAGCGCGGGCGGGCAGTCGATGATGATGAAGTCGTAATCGCCGCGCAGCGGTTCCAGCGCCGCCTTGAGCCGCTGCTCGCGCGCCTCGGCGTCCATCAGCTGGATCTCGGCGGCGGTCAGGTCGATGTTGCCCGGCAGCAGGTCGAACTCCTCGGCGGTGCGGACGATGGTCGCCCGCGCCTCGCGTTCGCCCAGCAGCACGTCGCAGGTGGAGGCCTCCAGCTCGCGCTTGTCCACGCCGCTGCCCATGGTCGCGTTGCCCTGGGCATCCAGGTCGACGAGCAGGACCCGGCGCGGTGCCCGCGCCAGGGCGGCGGCCAGGTTGACCGCCGTGGTGGTCTTGCCGACGCCGCCCTTCTGGTTGGCGACGGCGATGATGCGGGCCATGGGCGGAGCCTCGGGGACTGGGGACGCGTACGGTCCGGGACGGGCCATTATGCGGATTTCACGCCGCCCGGCCCACCTCGACCAGGTGCCGCTCCGCCGCCAGGCCCGGGACCGAAAGCGGATGCACGGCCACGGCGGCCCAGCCGGCGGGCAGGGCGGCGATCTCTTCGACCGGGTCGACGCCCTTCATCGCCAGCAGGCGGCCATCGGCGGCCAGCAGGTGCCCGCCGACCTCCAGGATGCCGGTCAGGGTGTCCAGGGCGCGGGCGGTGATCTGCGCGTAGGCGCCGGGCTCGGCCACCGCCTCGGCGCGCGATTCGACCACCCGCGCGTTGCCCAGCTTCAGCTGGCGCACGGCCTCGCGCAGGAAGCGGGCCTTCTTGCCGTTGCTCTCCACCAGGGTGACCTGCACGTCGGGCCGGGCGATCGCCAGCGGGATGCCGGGCAGCCCGGGGCCGGTGCCCAGGTCGGCCAGCGCGCCGGGGCGCACGAACGGCTGCATGGCCAGCGAGTCCAGCAGGTGGCGGGTGACCATCTCGTCCGGGTCGCGGATGGCGGTGAGGTTGTAGGTGCGGTTCCAGCGCAGCAGCAGCGCCAGGTAGTCCAGCAGCGGGTTCGACAGCGCGGCATCCAGGCCCAGCGGGACCAGCCCGTCGGCCAGGCGCTGGCGCAGGGATTCGGGAAGGGGGGTATCCATGGCGCGATTATCGCCGCTGCGGCGGCTGCCGGGGTTTCCATGCCAGCGCGGCGTGGTAGCCGGCCATCGGCACCCACTCCTGCAGATGCCACTGGCCCGGCTCGCCCAGGGCCGGGTCGCAGGCCTGCAGGCGCAGCGGCGCCTCCGGGTCCGGAGCCTGGAACTGCAGCCGGTCCAGGCCGAAGGCCAGGCCGCGCCCGTGCGCCTTCAGCACCGCCTCCTTGGCACACCACAGGCGCAGGAACTGGGCCTCGCGGGCATGTGCCGGCAGCGCCTGCAGCCAGTCGGCCTCGGCCGGCGCGAAGAACCGCTGCGCCAGTTCCAGCACCCGCGGCCGCGGTCGCAGGCGCTCCAGGTCCACGCCCAGCATCACCTCGTGGCCGACGGCCAGCAGCAGGTGCTCGCCGCTGTGGCTCCAGCCCGCATCGCGGTCGGCATAGGGCTCCAGCAGGCGGGGTCGCCCATGCGCGTCGCGCTCCAGCGGCAGGGGCTGTTCCGGCGCGCGGTGCAGCCACTGCGCCAGCGTCGCGTGCACCTGCGGCTCACCGCGCTGGCCGGGCTGATACGGCAGCGCCTGCACCTGCACCGGGCCGAACTGCCACGCCTGTGCCATCAGGCGGCCACCACGCGCCCACCACGCAGGTGAACGCCCGCAACGCGGTATACGGGCACTTCACGCCGCAGGGCGTCTGATGGCCCCGTACATCCCGCACGGGATGCGACTGGCCAAATGGAGGAAAGGGACATCATGGGCATCATCATCTGGTTGATCGTGGGCGGCATCGTGGGTTGGCTTGCGAGCCTCATCATGCGCCGCGATGCGCAGCAGGGCATCCTGCTGAACATCATTGTCGGCATCATCGGCGCTGTGCTGGCCGGCTGGATCTTCGGCGGTGGCATCAACGAGGCCATCACCATCCGCACCTTCCTGTTCTCGATCATCGGCGCGGTGATACTGCTGGCGATCGTCAACCTGTTCACCCGCGGCCGCGTGCGCTGACGCCGCAGCAGCGAAAGGACGAGGAGTCGAAGGCCCGGGTTTCCCGGGCCTTCGTCTTTGCGCGGACCGGTCAGGAAGCCAGTTCCACCCATGCCGGGGCGTGGTCGCTGGGCCGCTCCCACGTGCGCGGCTCGCGGTCGATGCCGGCTGCCTGCACTTGGCCGCGCAGTGCTTCGGATACCAGGGTCAGGTCGATGCGCAGGCCGAGGTTGCGGCGGAACGCGGCCTGGCGGTAGTCCCACCAGCTGAACTGGCCGGCGTCCTGGTGCAGCAGCCGGTAGCCGTCGTGCAGGCCCAGGTCCAGCAGCGACTGCAGCGCGGCGCGCTCCGGCGCCGAGGTCAGGATGTGGGTGTCGTTCCACACCGCCGGGTCGTGCACATCGCGCTCATCCGGAGCGATGTTGAAGTCGCCCAGCACCACCAGCTTCGGATGCTGGCGCAGCTCCTGCTCCAGCCAGACGCGCACCGCCGCCAGCCAGGCCAGCTTGAGCTCGTACTTGTCCGTGCCCACGTCCTGGCCATTGACCACGTACAGGTTGACCACGCGCAGGTCGCCGAAGGTGGCGCTGATCGCGCGCTTGTGCTCGTGCTCGAAGCCGGGCACGCCGACCAGGACGTCGGTGGGCGCCTCGCGCGAGAGGATCGCCACGCCGTTGTAGGTCTTCTGCCCGGAGAAAACGCTGCGGTAGCCCAGCGCCGCCAGGGTGGCATCCGGGAATTTGTGGTCCTCCAGCTTGGTTTCCTGGATGCCGACGATGTCCGGCCCGAAGCCGCGCAGCCACTGCTCCAGATGGGGCAGGCGCACGTTGAGGGAGTTGACGTTCCAGCTGGCGATTTTCACGAAGCGGGATGACCTTTCTGCGCCCTTGGGCGACGGTGGTGGGGCCGCCTGCCTGCACCGGGCATGCGGTCGAAACCCCGCTATTTCAGCACAGGCGCTCGTGGCACGGGCCGGATGCAGTGTCCGGTGCGCGGGTGCCGCGGAGGGAACCGGCTCCGGCGCTCAACGTGCCCGCAGCCACTGCAGCAGGCCGTCCAGGGCCGGGCACAGGGACTGGCCCCAGGCGCTCAGGCGGTATTCCACGCGCGGCGGCACTTCCGGATACACCGTGCGCACGACCAGGCCGTCGGCCTCCAGCTGGCGCAGCTGCTGGGCCAGCATCTTCTGCGAAACCTGCGGGATCAGTCGCTCAAGGTCCGAGTAGCGCTGCACCTTGCCGTCGAACAGGTGGAACAGGATCAGCAGCTTCCAGCGCCCGCCCAGCAGGCGCACCACCGCTTCCACCCCGGCGGCGGCGGATTCGGGCGTGTGCTGCACGTGGCTTACCGCGTCGTCAGCCACTTACTTTCCCGTGCGTTCTTGTGGGCCGCTGAGCGTAGGACCACGATGCGTGCCTCGCAAGGACACATAGGACGCTGACATGCACGTTGACATGCCGGAGGCGATCGCCCTCTATCTGCAGGCCGAGGACACCGACTCGGTCGAGCGCCTCGAAGAGGTGTTCACCGCCGATGCCGAAGTACGCGACGAAGGGCAGGTCATCCGCGGCCTGGCCGACATCGGTGCCTGGAAGCGCGCGGCCAAGGCGCGCTATCGCTACCGTGTCCAGCCGCTGGCGGCACGGGAAGAGGCCGGCACCTGGCACCTGCGGGTGCGCGTGGCCGGCGACTTCCCCGGCAGCCCGGTGGAACTGGCATACACCATCGTCCTGGAGGATGGCCGCATCGCCCGGCTGCGGATCGGCTGAAAGCGAAGCGGCAACCCGCGCCAGGGCCGCCGCTTAGCGCACCAGGAAGTCCAGCAGTTTCGCCACCGGTGCATAGGGCGGCTTGAGCAGGTCGCTGGCGCTGCGGCGCGACTGCCACAGCACCGGCAGCTGCTTGCTGAAGGCATCGAAGCCGGCGCGGCCGTGGTAGGCGCCCATGCCGCTGGCGCCCACGCCGCCAAAGGGCAGGTGTTCGGCGGCGAAGTGCAGCAGGGTGTCGTTGACGGTGACCCCGCCGGCCAGGGTGGCGCGCAGCACCTGTTCGGCCTCGGCGCGGTTGCCGAACGGATACAGCGCCAGCGGACGCGGACGCGCGTTGACGAAACCGATCGCCTGCTCCAGCGAATCCACCGCCAGCACCGGCAGGATCGGGCCGAAGATCTCCTCGCGCATCAGGGCGATGTCCTGCGGCGGATCGACGACCACCATCGGCGCAAACACGCGGCGCGCCGGGTCGTGGCCTTCGGCCAGTGGCAGCACCTCGCAACCACGTTCGCGGGCCTCGTCCAGCCACTGCTGCAGGCGGGCGAACTGGGCCTCGTCGATGATCCGGGTGTAGTCGGCGGCGTCGCCGCGCAGGTCCGGCCAGCGGGCCGCCGCTTCGGCCTTGAGTGCCTGCACCAGCGCGTCGCGGCGTGCCTTGCCGACCACCAGCACGTAGTCCGGTGCGATGCAGGTCTGGCCGCCGTTGAACCACTTGCCGGTCGCCAGTCGCGCCGCGGCCCGGTCCAGCGGAGCGCCCGGGCAGACGATGGCCGGCGACTTGCCCCCCAGCTCAAGGGTCAGCGGGGTCAGGTTGGGCGCGGCGGCGGCCATCACCTTGCGGCCGACCGCGGTGGAGCCGGTGAACACCAGGTGGTCCAGCGGCAGGGCGGCAAAGGCGGCGCCCACGTCCGCGCCGCCCTGGGCCACGGCCACGCGGTCGGCCGGGAACACCTCGCCGAGCAGCTCGCGCAGGAAACGCGAGGTGGCCGGGGTGGATTCGGAGGGCTTGAGGAACTCGTGGTTGCCCGCGGCGACGGCGGTAGCCAGCGGCACCAGGGCCAGGTTCACCGGGTAGTTCCACGGCGAGATCACCCCGACCACGCCCAGCGGCTCGTTGCGCAGCTGCGCGCGCGCCGGCCACAGCCGCCAGCCGGCGGAGACCCGGCGCGGCCGCATCCAGGCGCGCAGGTTGTCGAGCATCATGTCGATGGTGGTGAGCACCGGCATGCCCTCGGCCAGCAGGCTCTCGTGGCGCGGGCGATGGCCGAAGTCGGCGGCAATCGCCTCGACCATGCGCGGCAGCCGCGCCTTCAGCGCCGCGCGCAGGGCGCGCAGGTCGTCGCGGCGCTGGTCGTGGCCCGGCTTGTGCGCCTGCCAGGCGGCGCGCAGCGACTGCAGCGTGGGGGCGAGGGCGTCAACCGGCGTGGCCGGATCGCCGCGCAGGTGTTCGGCAACGGTGTGGGGTGCGGTTTCCATCGCCGAAGTGTAGGCGGCCCGGGCGCCTACAATGCGCCCATGCACAGCTCAGCCAACCTCCGCCCCTACCTCGACCGCTCGCCCGTGCTGGGCCAGCGCGTGTACCTGGACCCGGCCGCCACCGTGATCGGTGACGTGGAGCTGGGCGACGACGTCTCGGTATGGCCGGGCTGCGTGCTGCGCGGCGACGTCAACCACATCCGCGTGGGCGCGCGCAGCAACATCCAGGACGGCACCATCGTCCACGTCAGCCACCACAGCCCGTTCAACAAGGCCGGGCACCCGACCCTGATCGGGCAGGACGTGACCATCGGCCACGGCACCATCATCCACGCCTGCACCATCGAGGACCTGTGCCTGATCGGCATGGGCGCCTGCATCCTCGACGGCGCCACGGTGCGGAAATACGGCTTCCTCGGCGCCGGCGCGGTGCTGGGCCCGGGCAAGGTGGTCGGCGAGGCGGAGCTGTGGCTGGGCAATCCCGCGCGCTTCGTGCGCAAGCTCAGCGACCGCGACATCGAGAGCCTGCACTACTCCGCGGCCCACTATGTGCGGCTGAAGGACAACTACCGGGGCATGCCGCCGGCCGGCTGAGCCGGGGCGGTGGCCGCCTCCAGCGCGGCCAGTGCCGCCATCGCCTCGTCGCGGCTGGTCCCGCACATCTCCGGGCCGGGCCGCAGCGAGGCGCACAC
>JAEWAG010000276.1 GCA_023391775.1 Pseudomonadota bacterium
CCGTCCACGCCCTCGCTCTCGGACACCAGGATGTGCACCGAGTCGATGTAGTTGCGGTTCCACACCGCTTCCAGCAGGGCGTTGCCGAAGCGCAGCGCCAGCAGGTTCTGCACCGCCGCCTTGCCCAGGTAATGGTCGATGCGGAAGATCCGGTCCTCGTCGATCAGGCGGCCGATGGTCTCGTTGATCTCGCGCGCCGACGCCAGGTCGTGGCCGATCGGCTTTTCCAGCATCAGGCGGCTGGGAGCGGCGAACGCGCCGCCCAGGGCCAGGCCTTCGCAGGTGCTCATGTACAGGCCCGGCGGGATCGACAGGTAGCTGACGCAGGGACGGTCGGCCAGGTCGCGCACGGCGTCGGCCACCGAGGCCGGGGTGCGCATGTCCACCGAGCGGTAGTCGACACGCTGCAGGAAGGCTTCCACCTGCTCGGCGGTGGGCGAGTAGTGCGACAGCGACGCGAAGCGCTCGCGCAGGATCCCGCGGAACTTCTCGGTGTCATGCGGCGAAAGGGCCATCGCGCGGACGCGGAAGCCATCCGGCAGCAGGCCATCGCCCATCAGGCGCAGCAGCGAGGGGAACAGGTAGCGCTGGGCCAGGTCGCCGGTGGCGCCGAACAGCAGCAGGGTGTCATGCATCCGGTGGGCTTCCAGGGGGTGGGGCATCGGTACGGTGGCTTCTCTGGGATCGCACCCGCGCGGCGGGTGGAAGGTGGGCGGATAACCGCAGGTAATGCGTCAAACTTCCGAAATATGGCCGCCGGCATGGGTAATGTCCAGTGGGCATAACCGTCTCGATGGAAACGTTTAGCGCCATGCTGGCCCGTATGTCCTGGACCCGGCGTGGCGGCGGGCAGGAGGGCGGCACGTGGCGCCGCCACTCGGTCTCCACCGCCCGGCGTGACATCATCGGCCGGTCCGGCCGTGATGCGCGGGGGCGGCCGCGGCCCGGCCGGTTGAATACGTATGCGGAGGACCGATGGCGGACGTTGAGCTGGAACAGGTGCGCAAGGTGTACGGCAACGGTCAGGTCGCCGTGCATGGTGCCTCGTTCCGGATCGCCGACGGCGAGCTGCTGGTGCTGGTCGGCCCGTCCGGCTGCGGCAAGTCGACCCTGTTGCGGATGATTGCCGGGCTGGAGGAGATCAGCTCCGGCACCCTGCGCATCGGCGGGCGGGTGGTGAACGACGTGCCCCCGCGCGACCGCGACATCGCCATGGTGTTCCAGAGCTATGCGCTGTACCCGCACATGACGGTGGCCGGCAACCTGGCCTTCGGCCTCAAGCTGCGGGGCGCGCCGCGTGGCGAAGTGGAGCGCCGCGTGACGTCGGCCGCGGCGATGCTGGGCCTGGAGGGCATGCTGGACAAGCGTCCGGCCGAACTGTCAGGCGGGCAGCGCCAGCGCGTGGCCCTGGGACGGGCGCTGGTGCGCGAGCCGGCGGTATTCCTGCTCGACGAGCCACTCTCCAATCTTGACGCCAAGCTGCGCCAGGGCACGCGCACGGAGATCGCCCGGCTGCACCAGCGCCTGGGCACGACCATGGTCTACGTCACCCATGACCAGGTGGAGGCCATGACCCTGGGGCAGCGCATCGTGGTCCTGGACCAGGGCCGGGTGCAGCAGATCGACACCCCGATGGCGCTGTACGAGCGTCCGGCCAACCTGTTCGTCGCCGGCTTCCTCGGCAGCCCGGCAATGAACCTGGTGCGCGGCCACCTGCGGCCCGGTGCCGGCCTGCGACTGGCGTTGGACGGGGGGGCGCACGTGCCGTTGCCCGGCGCCCGGGTGGCAGACGAGTGGGCAGGGCGCGAGGTCGTGCTGGGCGTACGCCCGGAGCATCTGCTGCCCGCGACGGACGGCGAGGGCCTGCTGGCGCGGGTCGAGGTGGTCGAGGCGGTGGGTAGCGAGGCCTACCTGCACCTGGACTTTGCCGGCCAGCGGCTGGTGGCCCGGTTCCCGCCACAGGATCTGCCGGCGCCCGGCGACCAGATCGCCCTCCGCCCGGATCCAGCGCGGCTGCACTTCTTCGATCCGGCCTCCGGCACCCGTCTGGCCTGAGCGGGTCCGGCGCAGCTCAGCGCGCCAGCCCGTCCTCGACCGGCAGCACGCGGACGGATTGGCCGGCCACCTGCAGCGGACCGTCGCCACGCTCCAGCGGCAACACCGCCAGCGCCGAGCGCGGCGCATGTCCAGCGGCGGCAACCACGGCGCCCAGGGCCCGGCCGTCCTGGCTGACCTCCGCTCCGGCTTCCACCGAATCGTCTACGGCCAGTAGCAACAGCTCGCGCTTGGCCTTGCCGAGGAAATGGGTCCGGGCCACGATTTCCTGGCCCGGATAGCAGCCCTTGCTCACGCTGTAGGCGCGTAGCCGCTCCAGGCCCAACTGCTGCGGGGTCCACTGGCCACGCTGGCTCTCCGGGAGCCGCGGCAGGCCGGCGTGCAGGTCGGCGACCGCCCAGGCCTGGCGCGCACCTGGATCTTCAGTGCCCGTTTCCCGCCCGATCCGCAGGGTGCGGGCCCGGCTCGCCGAACTGAAGTCCAGTTCCAGTCCATCGCCGTCCGCATGGACGGCAGCATTGCCCCCGGAGGCACGGGACGGCGCGACAAACGCGCCGCCGGGGAGGAGCTCCGGGCGCGCGGTGATGGTTACCTTGCGCCGGAACACGAACCGGCGCAGCGCGTCGCCGAGCTCGGCCGCGGGCAGGTCCGGCACCAGCAGGCGCAGCGACTGCTCACCGCTGCGCACCAGCGCGAACACCGCCAGGACCCGGCCCTTGGCGTTGAGCCAGGCGCTCCATTGCCAGTCCGTCACGGCCAGCGAAGTGACGTCGCTGGCAAACTGGGCGTGGGCGAAGGCCAGCGCTTCCGGTCCGTCCAGGGCCAGCACCGACCAGTCGTCGAGGGTGAAAAAATCCCCTTGATTCAAAGGGGTTGGAAGGGGCTGGTTGTCAGGCACGTTAACCCCGGCTTAAAATTTTGTGCATTGCAAGGAGTCCCATGATAGGTCATAGCCCCGCGGTTCCCGAGCCCGACGATGCGGCCGAGGCCGTGCCGACGACGGGACAGGACACCGGAAAGGTGCCGCCGCGCGAGATCGGCGGGCGTGAGGGTCCGGAGCCGACCCGCTACGGGGATTGGGAAAAGAACGGGCGCTGCATCGACTTCTGATCGATGCCGCGCCTCGAGCCACGCGGGCGGCATGCCCGCACAGCCGAGACAACGAGCCAGCGAATGAGCAGCCGCGAACGCCCCCTGTCACCCCACCTGCAGGGGTACCGCTGGCAGGTCCAGATGGTGACCTCGATCCTGCACCGCGCCACGGGCATTGCCCTGGCCGCCGGTGCCCTGGTCCTAGCCGGCGGCCTGCTGGCCCTGATGCTCGGCCCCGATTCGTGGGCCTGCTTCACCGACATGGCCTCTGCCTGGTACGGAAAGCTGTTCCTGTTCGGGTGGACCTGGGCCTTCGCCTACCACCTGCTCAACGGCATCCGCCACATCGTCCAGGACTTCGCCCACGGCTACAGCATCGGCGCGTTCGTCCGCAACAGCTGGCTGTCGATCATCGGCAGCCTGGTGATCACCGCCATCGTCTGGGTCGTCGCGCTGAACGGAGGTGCCGCGTGAGCCGTTTCCGTACCCCGCTCAAGAACGTGCGCGGCCTTGGCACCGCCAAGACCGGTACCGAGCATTTCGTCCACCAGCGCCTGACCGCGACCGCCCTGGTGTTCCTCGGCCTGTGGTTCGTGTGGTTCGTGGTCAGCCTGGTAGGCGCCGACTACCTGGCCGCGGTCGATGCGGTGTCCAAGCCGTGGAACGCGGTGCTGCTGGTCGGGTTCCTGGTGGCGGTGTTCTGGCACGCCCAGCTGGGCCTGCAGGTGGTGCTGGAGGACTACGTGCACAACTCGCTGCTGGCCCTGGCACTCCAGGTCAGCGTGAAATTCATCGCGGTGCTGGGCGCGATCGTCAGCATCTTCGCCGTGGCCCGCATCGCGCTGGCTGCTTGAGCGCGCAAAGGAACAAGACTCGATGTCCGCCTACAAGATCACCGAACACAAGTACGACATGGTCGTCGTCGGCGCCGGTGGCGCCGGCCTGCGCGCCACCTTCGGCTTGGCCCAGAAGGGCCTGCAGACGGTCTGCCTGACCAAGGTCTTCCCGACCCGCTCCCACACCGTGGCCGCGCAGGGCGGCATTTCCGCGGCGCTGGCCAACATGGGCGAGGACGACTGGCGCTACCACTTCTACGACACCATCAAGGGCTCGGACTGGCTGGGCGACCAGGACGCGATCGAGTACATGTGCCGCGAGGCCATCCCGGCCATCATCGAGCTGGAGCACTACGGCGTCCCGTTCTCGCGGACCGAGGACGGCAAGATCTACCAGCGCCCCTTCGGTGGCATGACCACCAAGTTCGGCGAAGGCCCGCCGGCCCAGCGCACCTGCGCGGCGGCCGACCGCACCGGCCACGCCATGCTGCACACGCTGTACCAGCAGTCGCTGGCGCATGACGCGCGCTTCATGATCGAGTACTTCGCGCTGGACCTGATCTTCGACGAAGAGGGTGCCTGCCGCGGTGTGCTCGCCCTGGACATGGCCGAAGGCTCGCTGCACCTGTTCCGCGCCCATGGCGTGGTGCTGGCGACCGGCGGCTAAGGTCGCGCCTACTTCAGCGCCACCTCCGCGCACACCTGTACCGGTGACGGCGGCGGCCTGGTGGCCCGCGCCGGTCTTCCGCTGCAGGACATGGAGTTCGTGCAGTTCCATCCGACCGGCATCTATGGCGCCGGCTGCCTGATCACCGAGGGCGTGCGCGGCGAAGGCGGCATCCTGCGCAACAGCAACGGCGAGCGCTTCATGGAGCGCTACGCTCCGCACTACAAGGATCTCGCCTCGCGCGACGTGGTCTCCCGTTCGATGACCATCGAGATCCGCGAGGGCCGTGGCGTCGGCGAGCACAAGGACCACATCCTGCTCGACCTGACCCACCTGGGTCCGGGCGTGATCGACGAGAAGCTGCCCGGCATCGCCGAAAGCGCGCGCATCTTCGCCGGCGTGGACGTGCACAAGCAGCCGATCCCGGTGATCCCGACCGTGCACTACAACATGGGCGGCATTCCGACCAACTACCACGGCGAAGTCGTGCGCAAGGTCGGTGACAACCCCGACGCGGTCGTGCCCGGCCTGTATGCCATCGGCGAAGCGGCCTGCGTGTCGGTGCACGGCGCCAACCGCCTGGGTTCCAACTCGCTGCTGGACCTGGTCGTGTTCGGTCGTGCGGTGGCCAACCGCTGTGCCGAGACCATCAAGAAGGGCGCGCCGCACAAGCCGCTGGCTTCGGACGCCTGCGACAAGGCGCTGGGCCAGCTGGACAAGCTGCGCCATGCCAGCGGCGACACGCCGACCGCGGTGATCCGTGACCGCATGCAGCGCACCATGCAGGCCGACGCCGCAGTGTTCCGCACCAGCAAGACCCTGCAGGAAGGCTGCGAGAAGATGTCGCAGATCTTCGACAGCTTCCAGGACGTGCGCGTCTCCGACCGTTCGCTGGTGTGGAACTCGGACCTGATCGAGACCTACGAGCTGCACAACCTGCTGCTCAACGCGGTCGCCACGATCAATTCGGCCGAGCAGCGCAAGGAAAGCCGCGGTGCCCACGCGCACGAGGACTTCCCGGAGCGCGACGACGTGAACTGGCACAAGCACACGCTGGTGACCGTGGACGAGAAGGGCAAGTGCAGCTTCGACTATCGCCCGGTCCACATGTACACGCTCACCGACGACGTGTCCGTGGTCCCGCCGAAGCCGCGCGTCTACTGAGCCGGGACATGCCGCGCCTTCGTCCACCAATCACGGCATCGCACGCGGCTACGGAGCGCTCCGGCGTTCCGGCGCCACGCGGACCGGTTGCAGGGCAGGGTGCGGTGGCGTTGCCGCGCTGGCACGCCGACCTCCTTTCCATGATCCATCGCGCCTTCCGCTCCGGCGAAGCCGCGCGGGCCGCCTGAGCCAACGAGAACAGCCATGGCAGAGTTCACCCTCCCCAAGAATTCCAAGATCGGCAAGGGCAAGCATTATCCCGCCCAGGGGGCCAAGAACACCCGTGTGTTCAAGGTCTATCGCTGGAGCCCGGATGACGATGCCAATCCCCGCACCGATACCTACGAGGTCGACCTGGACAGCTGCGGCCCGATGGTTCTGGACGCGCTGATCAAGATCAAGAACGAGATCGATCCGACCCTGACCTTCCGTCGTTCCTGTCGCGAAGGCATCTGCGGTTCGTGCGCGATGAACATCGACGGCACCAACACGCTGGCGTGCACCCGCGCCATCGCCGACTGCCGCAAGGCCGAAGTGCCGATCTACCCGCTTCCGCACATGGATGTGGTCAAGGACCTGGTGCCTGACCTGACCCACTTCTATGCGCAGTACGCTTCGATCAAGCCGTGGATCCGCACCCAGACCCCGCCGCCGCCGGATCGCGAGCGCCTGCAGTCGCCGGAAGACCGCAAGAAGCTGGACGGGCTGTACGAATGCATCCTGTGCGCCTGCTGCTCGACCAGCTGCCCGAGCTACTGGTGGAATGGCGAGCGCTACCTGGGCCCGGCGATCCTGCTGCAGGCCTACCGCTGGATCATCGACTCGCGCGACGAAGACACCGGTGCGCGCCTGGATGACCTGGAAGACCCGTTCAAGCTGTACCGCTGCCACACGATCATGAACTGCGCCCGGACCTGCCCGAAGGGGCTCAACCCGGCGCTCGCCATCGCCGAGATCAAGAAGCTGATGATGGCCAGGCGCGCCTGACCGACGCGCATGGAGTCAACGAAGGGCCCGGGAAACCGGGCCCTTCGCGTTGTGGCGTTGGAGCCAGGTGTAGCCGCGCGACAGACCGCATCGGTGTGGACATTCATCCGGCACGTCCTGAACGGCCAAACTGGAGCCAACGGAGCTGGCTGCTCACGGAACCCAACGCGACGGGGCCGCACCCGCGGGGGAGGGCGGCCAGGCTTCATCCGCCGCGCCAAGCCTGTCCTGGGTGATGCCGTCCCGAAAGGGGGGAGGCGGTGGCGGCGACGGGGGGCGAACCCGTCGGGGAGAATGGGAAAGGCTTGCGGCAGCATCCGAAACCCGGGTGCGACATCGGATGCCAACATGCAGCGGACGCTTTCCAAGTCTTCCACCGGGATGAGGCTTGGAAAGCGCCGCGCCGTTCCCGCTCGGGAATGCGTCTCCGCACCAGTCCGTCCCTCGAACTGGCCTGGCAGTGAAGCGGCCTATCGCCTCTACAACGGGTGATCCGCCGCGGTCGGTCATCCCTGTCCGCTACCAGATGGCCACTTCGCGTACCTGCGTCAGCACGACCGGGTGTCACAGTACGTATGGCCTCTACAACTATAGCCGCCGCAGGCGCCGACGATCGTAGCGCGGCTCGAGTGCCCCCCCCGCGGGGGGGGGGGGGGCGGGGGGGGGGGGGGGG
>JAEWAG010000283.1 GCA_023391775.1 Pseudomonadota bacterium
GCTGGCGGTTCTCGGCCTCGTTGCCGCCGAAGATGCTGCCGTCGTATTCGTTGAAGCTGTCCACGTCCAGCGCGTGCGCTTCGAGCTTGGCCGAGTCGCCCAAGGCCACGCCGCCGCGGAGGTTGTAAGAGGTGTTGCGGTAGCCGTCGCGGTCAGGCTCGTCGGCAAAGCAGCCGGCGCCCCAGCCGGCGGCGGTGCCGCGGCAGGAATTGATGCCGTCGGTGCGCTGGCGCGCGGCGCGCAGGGACACCCAGCCGCGCTCGCCGCGCTGGCTGATGCTGCCGGCCACCTGCCGGAAGCCATCGCTGCCAAAGCCGGCCATGGCGTCGTGGTGGAGGCCCTCGGGCGCCGAGCGGGTGAACACCTGGATCACGCCGCCGATCGCCTCCGAGCCGTACAGGCTCGAATGCGGGCCACGCACGATCTCGATGCGCTCGATCTGCTCGACCGGCAGGTCCTGGAAGGTCGGCATGCCCGAGGTGGCCGAGCCGATGCGCACGCCGTCCACCAGCACCAGCACCTGGTTGGAGGCGGTGCCGCGCACGAACAGCGAGCTGAGCTTGCCGAGGCCGCCCTGGTTGCCCAGGTTGATGCCGGCGCGGCCACGCAGCAGGTCCTGCAGCGAGGTGGCCTGGCTGCGCTCGATGGCGGCGCGGTCGATGACCTGGACCGGGACCAGGCTGTCGCGCAGCGAGACCTCGGTGCGGGTCGCGGTGACCACGACCTGGTCCAGGTCGGTCGCCGCACCGGTGGCGACGGCGGCAAGCGGGGCCGCGGCAAGGGCCACTCCCAGCGCCAGCGGAAGGGGATGCAGATTGGACTTCATGGTGTCTCCTGGCGTCCGCGCACGCCCGCGCGGACAAAGCGGTGGGGGCTGCGGGCAGGAGATAGAAGCGACGGAAGGGACGTGCGTGCACGGCGCGCTGCCGCCGCGACGCCCTCCGCATCGCAACCAGTCGTCTTCCAGGCCGGTCTCCGGGCTTGCAGGCGGCAGGCGCGATGCCTGCTCCGTCGGGCGCCTTCCCATGCAGTGCACAGTGGCGTTTGCCCGAGGTTCTCCTGCTTACCGTTGCGGGGGCAGCGCCGGAATGGTTGCCCGGGCACATGGCCCGGGGCAGCGTCACCGGCTTCCCGTTTCAACCCGCCGCACAGCGCGGGTCACCTGAAAGTGGCGGCAGTCTAAGCCAGACTGCGCCGGGGAAGAAGCACGGCGTGGCGGCAGCCACTAGAATCGGGCGTTTTTGCGGGGCGTGCCGGATGGAACTGCAATGGCTTGGGGTGGCGTGCCGCCCGCCGTCGGAGACGGTCCGCGCCGAGGCGGCCGCGCGCCAGCTGCGCCTGACCAAGCCGGCCGGCTCGCTGGGCAGGCTGGAACACGTCGCCATCGAGCTGGCCGCGATGCAGGGGCGTGCACAGCCGCGGGCCGAGCGCATCCCGGTGCTGCTGTTCGCCGCCGACCACGGGATCACGGCGCAGGGCGTGTCCGCCTATCCGGCCGAAGTCACCGTGCAGATGCTGCACAACTTCGCCGCCGGCGGGGCCGCGATCGCCGTGCTTGCCCGCGAGTTGGGCCTGGAGCTGCATGTGCGCGATGTGGGCACCCTGGGCCAGGCGGCGGTGCCGGGCGTGGCGGTCGATCGCGCACGCCATGGCACGGAAGACTTCAGCCGCACGTCCGCCATGGAGCTTCCGGACCTGGCCCATGCGCTGGAAGCCGGGAGGCGCGCTTTCAACGAGGCCGGTGCCGGCACGGCGGACCTCCTGCTCCTGGGCGAGATGGGCATCGGCAACACCACCTCCGCCAGCGCCCTGGTGGCCCTGCTGGGCCCGGCTCCCCTGGACGGGATTGTCGGCGCAGGAACGGGATTGGCGCCGGAGCGCATCCAGCACAAGCAGCGCGTGCTCGAGCAGGCGCTGGCCCTGCACGGCGAGGCGGTCACCGGTGCCACATCGCCGGCATTGGAGGCGATGCGGCGGGTGGGGGGGCTGGAGATCGCGGCCATGGCCGGCGCGATCATCCAGGCCGCGCATTGCGGCGTCCCGGTCCTGGTCGATGGATTCATCGTGTCCGCAGCCGCGCTGGCGGCGGTGCGGCTCAATCCCTCGGTGCGACCCTGGCTGCTGTTCTCGCACCAGTCCGCCGAGCGCGGCCACGCGCAGGTGCTCGGACTGATGCAGGCCAGCCCGCTGCTGCGACTGGACCTGCGGCTGGGGGAGGGCTCCGGCGCGGCGCTTGCGGTGCCGCTGGTGCGCATGGCCTGCGCCCTGCACAACCGCATGGCGACCTTCGAGGAGGCGGCGGTGAGCGACCGCGGGGCCGGCCGGTGATCGTCGACCTGCTGCGCCATGCCTCCACCGGTCGCCCCGGCCACCTGGACGGCGTCACCGACGTGGCCCTGCTGGCCGGCGCGGCGGACGGATTGGCGCGGCATTACAACGGGCGCGAGTGGTCGCAGGTGGTCAGCTCGCCCCTGGTCCGTGCACTGGACACCGCCCGCGCCCTGGCCACGACGCCCATGCGCATCGCGCCCGGCTGGCGGGAGCTGGATTTCGGTGACTGGGATGGCAGGCCGGCCCGCGAGATCCCCGCCGATGCGCTGGCCCGTTTCCATGCCGATCCGGGCGCGCATCCGCTGCCGGGCGCCGAACCCTGGGAGGCGTTCGCCGGGCGCATCGGCGCGGCCCTGCGGGACCTGCTGGGGGCGACCCCCGATCCCGCCCGGCCGATGCTGGTGGTCACCCATGCCGGCGCGATGCGCATGGCCCTGCGCTGCACCTGCGGCTGGGGCCTGGCCCAGACCTGGGCGTTGCGGCTGGGCTACGGAACCCGCCTCCGCCTGCGGGTCGAGGCGGCGGCGGATGGCTCGCTGTGGGGCGAGGTACTGGAGCTGGAACAGCCATGATCGCGCGCGAGCTCATCCTGGCGGTGCAGTTCCTGACCCGCCTGCCGACCCCGCAGGTCGCCGACTTCCAGGCCGACGACCTCACCCGCAGCGCGCGCTGGTTCCCGCTGGTCGGCCTGCTGGTGGGCGCCCTGGTCCTGCTGCCGGTATCGCTGCTGCAGGACCGGCCGCTGCTGGCCGGCGTGATCGGCCTGCTGGCGTGGGTCTGGGTCACCGGCGCGCTGCACCTGGACGGACTGGGCGACGTGGCCGATGCGCTGGGTGCCTCGCACCGCAACCCGCAGCGCTTCCTCGAAGTCCTCAAGGATCCGCACCTGGGCGTGTTCGGCACGGTGGCCATCGGCATGCAGATGCTGCTGAAGCTGGTGCTGCTGTGCGAGCTGGCACGGGCGGGCAGTCCCTGGGCGGTGCTGCTGGTGCCCGCATGGGGGCGGTGGGCGACCCTGGTGTGGAGCCGCCGGCTGCCGCCGCTGCAGGCGGGCATGGCCGAGCGCTTCGCCTGGAAGCTGGGCGTCGCCCCGTTATGGGTGTGGGGCGTGGCGCTGGCGACCGCCTCGCTCTGGCTGGGGCCGGTGCTGGTGCTGGCGCCGCTGGCCACATGGGCGGGCGTGCATTACTGGAGGCGCACCCTCGGCGGGATTTCCGGCGACTGCCTGGGTGCCGGGACCGAGGTGATGGAAACGGCGATGCTGCTGGCGCTGGTCCTGGTGCCGCCGGCCCTGTGACCGGGGCAATGTCGCACGCCGGCGCCGCCGCACAGGCCGGCCCTGTCGGGCTTCAGCGCAGCGACTGCACGAACGCGGCGGCGATGGCTTCCAGCCCGGCCGGGTCGTCCGCGTCGAAGCGGTCCGGCTCCGGGCTGTCCAGGTCGAACACGCCGATCAGGCTGTCGCCATCGAACAGCGGGACCACCAGTTCCGAGCGCGAGGCCGAATCACAGGCGATATGGCCCGGAAAGGCATGCACGTCGGCCACGCGCTGGGTCTGGCCGGTGCGGGCGGCGGCGCCGCAGACGCCCTTGTCCAGCGGGATGCGCACGCAGGCCGGCAGGCCCTGGAACGGGCCGACCACCAGCTCGGTGCCGTCGTAGAAGTAGAAGCCGGCCCAGTTGAGCGACGGCAGCGCGTGGTAGACCAGGGCCGACAGGTTGGCCGCATTGGCGATGCGGTCGCGCTCGCCGTGCAGCAGGCCGCGGACCTGGGCCAGCAGCTGGCCGTACTGTTCCGGCTTGTCGCCGGTGAGGGGAATGGAGGCGAATGACATCCGCGCATGGTACCGGCAGCCGCTGCCGCGCAGTGGACGTCGCGGCGGGACGCAGCGTGGTGCCGGTGGCATGTTCCGGCAGCGGGGCAGCGGGGCAGCGGCCAGCTTGCGTATCATCCGCCGCCCGGCCCGGTATCGCGGGCCACCGGAGTCGCCATGGATCTGCGCAACATCGACCGCCTGTACGTGACCGGCACCGATACCGGCGCCGGCAAGACCGTGGCCAGCTGCGCGCTGCTGCACGCGCTGCGTGCGGCGGGGCGACGCGCGGTGGGCATGAAGCCGGTCGCCAGCGGCTGCGAGTTGATCGACGGCGCCTGGCGCAACGAGGACGCGCTTGCGTTGCAGGCCGCCAGCGAGCCGCGTCCGGCCTACGCCGACCTCAATCCCTACGCCCTGCCGGAGCCGCTGGCCCCGGAACTGGCCGCGCGTGCGGCCGGCACCGCGGTGGCGCTGCCGCCGCTGCTGGATGCCTTCGGCCGGCTGCGGGCCGCGGCGGACGTGGTGGTGGTCGAAGGCGTGGGCGGCTGGGCCGCACCGCTGGCCACGGCCCTGGACCAGGCCGACCTGGTGCGCGCGCTGGATGCGCCGGTGGTGCTGGTGGTGGGACTGCGCCTGGGCTGCCTCAACCATGCCCGCCTGACCGCGCGTGCGATTGCCGCCGACGGCTGCCGCCTGGCCGGATGGATCGCCAGTGAGGTCGATCCGCACATGGCGTGCCGCGATGGAAATTTCGAGCTGCTGCGCGCGCGGCTGGATGCCCCCTGCCTGGGTCGGCTGCCCTATTCGCCGGCCGCCGCTCCGGCGCAACTTGCCCTGCACCTTTCTTGCTGACAGGAAGGAGGCGTCGGGCGCGGGCCGGGCGTGGCTGGGCAAACCGACGGGCTGGCATGGACCGGCAGGCACGCATCCGCCCCGGTCCGCGCAGGGAGCGGTCCGGACCGCGCCACCGCGCGCTGGCTCCAGCGCGTCCGCGATCGCCGCGGCGTGGGCAAAAAAAAGCCCGACAGCGGGAGGGGATGCTGTCGGGCCGGTTTGCGCGGGGGAGGGGATCCGCGCAAAGGCTTGGAACTGTTCTGCCGGGTGGCCCCGGCGCGCCGGGATCAGCGCTTGCCGCGGGGTGCCTTGCCGGCAGCGGTGGCCTGCGCCTGCTCGGTCACCGACTCGAACTGGCCCTTGGCCAGCTCGCCCAGGGCTTCGCCGGTCCGCAGGGTGAGGCCGATGACTTCCTGGCTGGCGGCGGCGACGCGCTCGGCGTTGTCGCGGGCCACCTGCAGGCCCTTCGGCCACAGGTCGCGGTAGGACTCCAGGTCGCGGGCGCCGGCCAGCTCGCCGAAATAGCTGGCGGTGGCTTCGACGTTCTTCTCCAGCGTGCGCAGCTGCACGCCGAACAGGGTCTCGGCGTTCTCCAGGGCCAGGCGGTTGACCCGCGCGGCGACTGCGGCGAACTGGTGGGTGTATGCGTTGAGCTGCTCGTTGAACTGGTAGGACATGACTGGCTCCAGCACGGTTTGCTTCATGGTGCGACGCAGCATAACCCGGCCGTTTGTGCAATGCAACATCCGCCGTATGGGTGCATCCGGCTTTGTGAAGACAGCCATACGCAGCGGCCCCGGCGGATGGCCGGGGCCGTGCAGGAACCAGAGGTGTCGGCCGGCCGATGTCCGGCAACCGGGCCCGCGCCAGGGCGGGCCGGGAAGACTGGCTCAGCCGCGGTAGCGGCAGCCGGAGGTGCAGGTCTCGTGTACCACCACTTCGCTCAGCAGCGGCACCTCAGGCTTGAGCCGGTCCCAGATCCAGGCGGCGAGGTTCTCGCTGGTCGGGTTTTCCAGGCCGGGGATGTCGTTGAGGTAGTGGTGGTCCAGCTGCTCGTACAACGGCTTGAACGCGGCCTTCAGGTCGGCGAAGTCCATCACCCAGCCGGCCTGCGGATCGACCGGGCCCTCCACGTGCAGCTCCACCCGGAACGAGTGGCCGTGCAGGCGCGAGCACTTGTGGCCGGCGGGCACGTGGGGCAGGCGGTGGGCGGCCTCGAGGGTGAAGACCTTGAAGATTTCCATGGGGCGATTGTC
>JAEWAG010000323.1 GCA_023391775.1 Pseudomonadota bacterium
TTCCAGTGCCGGCCCACTGAGGTGGCGTGCATGCACGCGCCGGATCGACGCCTCGCCGGCGGGCGTTGCGGGCAGGTCCGGATCGGCACGGTCCGGCAGCCAGCGCCGCAGCGCCGCTTCCAGCTGCCTCTGCCAGGGCCAGAACAGGGCCACCCCGCCGGCATTGAACAGGGTGTGGAACAGGGCCAGCTGCAGCAGGTCGTTGCCGCCGAAACCGCCCAGCCCCGCCGTCGTCTTCACCAGCCAGGTCAGCGGCAGCAGCAGGACCAGGGTCGCCGCCGCGGTGACGATGTTGAACAGCGCATGCGCCAGGGCCAGGCGCTGGCCGCTGCGGTTGCCACCAAGCATGCCGACGAAGGCGGTGCTGACGCTGCTGCCCACGTTCGCGCCCACCGCGATCGCCAGTCCCTGCTCCAGCTGCAGCTGGCCGCCGGCCAGCGCGGCCAGGGTCAGCATCAGGGTGGCGTGGCTGGACTGCAGCACCACGGTCAGCACCAGGCCGGCCAGCACGAACAGCGCGGTACCGGCGGCCCCGCCGGCCTGCACCGAGGCCAGGTCCAGGCCGCCGCCGAGCTGGGCGAAGCCGTCCTTGAGCTGGTCGATGCCCAGGAAGATGAAGGCCACGCCCAGCACCACCCGCCCGGCTGCCTTGCCGCGCGCGCCGGTAAACCCGGCCAGCACGCCGAACACCAGCAGCGGCAAGGCAAGCGGCGAGAGGCTGAAGTCCTGCCCGGCCAGGGCCAGCAGCCAGATGCCGCTGGTCGCGCCGAGGTTGGCGCCGAGGATCACCGCGATGCCGCCGGCCAGCTGTATCAGGCCCGAGCCGATGAAGGCGATGGTCAGCAGCGAGACCAGGGTGGTCGACTGCAGCAGGGCGGTGCCGGCCATGCCGAACAGCAGGCCGCGGCCCGGGGTGCCGGTGCTGCGCGCCAGCAGGCGCTCGAGCCCGCCGCCGGCCAGCTGGCGCAGGCCTTCCTCCAGGCACTGCATGCCGAACAGGAACAGGGCCAGGCCGGCGCACAGCTCGAGCCAGCCGGCGCTGCGCCAGAAACTCCAGCCCAGGACGACGGCGACGGCCAGGGCGATCCCCGGTCCCAGCAGCGGCGGCAGCCGCGTCGTGCGCATCCCTTCCCCTCTCCCGTGGCCAGCCGCGGCAGCCGGCGATTCTAGCCGGCGTACCCGCACGTCTCGCCTGTTGCGACGGCGCTGCGGCAAGATGGCCTGATGCCCGAGCCCCGCACCGACGCCAGCCCCGACTTCCGGCTGTACCACTCCAACTCGCTGGAAATCCTGGCCGGCATCCTGGCCCAGGTGCTGCGCCAGCCCGCGCCCGGCCAATCGCTGCTGGCGCCGGAGGTGGTGCTGATCCCGCAGGTGGCGATGCGCCGCTGGCTGCAGGCCACCCTGGCCGCCGAGCACGGCGTGGCGGCGAACATCGAATTCCTCACCCCCGGCGAGTTCGTCAGCCGCGCGCTGGACGCCAACCTGCCCGCCGCAGGTGAACCCGACGACCTGGACGCCGAGGTCCTGCACTGGCACCTCTACGCCGCGCTGACCGACGCCGCCGTGCTCGCCCATCCGGCGATGGCCCAGATCGCCGCGCACGTGCAGGGCCCGGACCCGCTGCGCGCCTGGGCCCTGGCCGGCGAGCTGGCCAACGTGTTCGGCAAGTACCAGGCCTGGCGTCGCGAGGGGCTGCTGCGCGGGGAGGCCGGCGCCGATGCGGAAGATCCGCAGGCCATCCTCTGGCGCCGCGTCGCCGCCGGCCGCGACCACCGCGCGCGCCGCATCCAGCAGTACCTGGACCGCTTCGGGGCCCACGACGGCGCCCTGCCGCAGGGCCTGCCCACCCGGCTGTCGGCCTTCGCCACGCTCAATGTCTCGCCGGACGTGCTGCGGGTGATCGCCAGCCAGGCGCGGGTCGGCAGCCTGCACCTGTTCGTGCCCTCGCCGGTGGCCGACTACTGGGGCGACCTGCAGCGCGCGCGGCGCGGCGAAAGCGTCGCCGAATCCGGCGAGAACCCGCTGCTGCAGCGCTGGGGCGCGGCCGGCGTGGATTTCATGCGCCTGGTCGGCGACTACGAGCTGGTACACGCCTCGGCCGAGTTCCAGTTCAACGTGGACCCGGCCGAAGGCGGCGGCGCGCTGCAGGGCAGCCTGCTGCGCCGCCTGCAGGCCGACATCCATCATCGCCGCGCCACCCCGGCGCAGCCACCACGCCCGCAGGTGGACCTGGCCGATCCCAGCCTGCAGCTGCACGCCTGCCACACCCGCCTGCGCGAACTGCAGGTGCTGGCCGACCAGCTGCGCGGCCTGTTCGACGACCCGCGCTTCGATCCGCCGCTGCAGCCGCGCGAGGTCGCGGTGCTGGCGCCGGACATCGATCCCTACCTGCCCTACCTCGAGGCGGTGTTCGGCCGCCGCGGCCAGGACGACGCCATCCCCTTCGCCCTGGCCGACGCCAGCCCGCTGGCCAACGAGCCGCTGGCCGAGGTGTTCCTGCGCCTGCTCGCCCTGCCGGTGTCGCGCTTCGGCCTGCACGAGGTGCTGGACCTGCTGGCCAGCCCCGCGGTGGCCGAGGCCAACGGCCTGGACGCGCCGGCCCTGGAGCAGCTGCAGGGCTGGCTGGAGGAAGCCGGCGCGCGCTGGGGCATCGACGCCGCCCACCGCACCCGCTTCGACGCCCCGCCCGATGACGCCTACACCTGGGCCTTCGCCCTGGATCGCCTGCTGCTGGGCCATGCCAGCGGCAGCGACGCGCCGATCGTGCTCGACGACGGCCAGGTGGTGGCGCCGATGCCGGAACTGGAAGGTGGCGCGCTGGATGCGCTGGACACCCTGGTGCGCCTGCTGCGGGTGCTGGCCCGCCACGCCGATTCCCTGGCCCAGGCCCTGCCCCCGGCGCAGTGGCGCGAGCGCCTGATCGGCCTGCTCGACTCGCTGCTGCCGGGCACGCCGGCCAGCGTCCCGGTGCAGCGCGCGCTGGACCGCCTGCGCAGCCTGGTCGACGGCTTCGCCGACAC
>JAEWAG010000356.1 GCA_023391775.1 Pseudomonadota bacterium
GCCGGTGGCTGGCAGTACCGCGTGGTGCCGCCGCAGCTGGGCACGCCGCCGCGTGCGCCATGGCAGAGCGCGGCGGGCCTGGCCCCCCTGTACAACGGCATGATCGCGCCGCTGGGGCCGTACGGCCTGCGCGGGGCGCTGTGGTACCAGGGCGAGTCCAACACCTTCGAGCACGCCCGCTACGCCGACCTGCTGCGCGCGCTGCGCGGCGACTGGCGCCGCCAGTTCGGCAAGGACCTGCCGCTGATGGTCGTGCAGCTGCCGAACTTCGGCACCCCGCCGACCGAGCCGGGCCAGAGCGACTGGGCGCAGATGCGCCAGGCGCAGAAGCAGGTTGCCGACGAGGATGCCAACACCGGCCTGGTGGTCACCATCGACATCGGCGACCGCTACGACATCCATCCGACCA
Organism: Pseudomonadota bacterium; assembly: GCA_023391775.1. Classification (GTDB taxonomy): domain Bacteria; phylum Pseudomonadota; class Gammaproteobacteria; order Xanthomonadales; family Xanthomonadaceae; genus Pseudoxanthomonas. The sequence goes on from JAEWAG010000356.1 coordinate 410, forward strand.
ACAAGCAGGAGCTCGGCCGCCGCCTGGCCCGTGCCATGCGTGCGCTGGCCTACGGCGAGAAGATCGCCGCGGCCGGCCCGGTGGCGCAGGCCGCCAGCCGCAACGGCGATGCCATCGTCGTGTCCTTCGCGGACGTGGAAGGCCGCCTGGTGGCCTACGGTGCCCCCGGCCCGATAGGCTTCGAGGTCTGCGGCGAGGACGCCGGTTCCTGCCGCTACGCCCAGGCCGAGATCTGGAACCACCGCGTCACCCTGCGCGCGCCCGGTGCCCACCAGGCCACCCGCGTGCGCTACTGCTGGGCCGACAGCCCGGTGTGCACCCTTTACGACCGCGACGGCAGCGGTCCCGGCCAGCCGGCCGGCCCGTTCGAGATTGCCGTTTCCCCCATGCCCTACGACGACCACGCACGATGAGCAGCCAGACCAACCAGGAAACCACGACCCACACCCATCCGGAGCAGGGTTCGAAGAACGACCGCACCATCATCGACGCGAAGGTCATCGTCACCTGCCCGGGACGCAACTTCGTCACCCTGAAGATCACCACCGCCTCCGGCATCTACGGCCTGGGCGACGCGACGCTCAACGGCCGCGAGCTGGCGGTGGCCTCGTACCTGCAGGACCACGTCGTGCCGAACCTGATCGGCCGCGATGCGGGCCGGATCGAGGACATCTGGCAGTTCCTGTACCGCGGCGCGTACTGGCGCCGCGGCCCGGTGACCATGAGCGCGATCGCCGCGGTCGACGTGGCCCTGTGGGACATCCTCGGCAAGATGGCCGGCCTGCCGGTGTACCAGCTGCTGGGCGGCCGTTCGCGCGAGGGCGCGCTGGTCTACGGCCACGCCAATGGTCGCGACATCGCCGAGGCGAGCGATGCGGTGGGCCGCTTCATCGAGCAGGGCTTCCTGGCGGTGCGCGCGCAGTGCGGCGTGCCGGGCATCAAGAAGGCCTATGGCATCTCCAACGCCAAGGGCTACGAGCCGGCCGAGAGCGAGCTGCCGCTGGAGACCACCTGGAACACCCCGCGCTACCTGGACGTGGTGCCGAAGCTGTTCGAACAGCTGCGCGCCGACCATGGCCCGGACGTGGAGCTGCTGCACGACGTGCACCACCGCCTGACCCCGATCGAGGCCGCGCGCCTGGCCAAGTCGGTCGAGCCGTTCCGCCTGTTCTGGCTGGAGGACGCCACCCCGGCCGAGAACCAGAAGTCGTTCGAGCTGATCCGCAAGCACTCGGTCACCGCGCTGGCGGTAGGCGAGGTGTTCAATTCGATCTGGGACTGCAAGCACCTGATCGAGAACCAGCTGATCGACTACATCCGCACCACCATCGTCCACGGCGGCGGCATCACCCACGTGCGCCGCATCGCCGACTTCGCCGCCCTGCACCAGGTGCGCACCGGCTTCCACGGCGCCACCGACCTGTCGCCGGTGACCATGGGTGCGGCGCTGCACTTCGACACCTGGGTGCCGAACTTCGGCATCCAGGAATACATGTTCCATACCGACGAGACCGACGCGGTGTTCCCGCACGACTACGTGCTGCGCAACGGCCGCCTGCACGTCGGCGACACCCCGGGCATCGGCGTGGACATCGACGAGGCGCTGGCCGCGAAGTATCCGTACTCGCCCAAGCAGCTGCCGATCGCGCGCCTGGAAGACGGCGCGATGTGGGACTGGTAAACAAACGTAATCCGGAGAGGGGAGTACCGATGAGCAACCGCACCACCCGCGCCCGCCTGGGCACCACCCGCGTCCTGGCCGCCGGCATCGCCGCGCTGCTGCTTGCCGCCTGCGGCGAGAAGGCCGGCGACGCGTCCGCCGCCGCCGCCAGCCAGGCCGGCGCAGACGCAGACGCGCCCACCGTGTACTTCGACTGGTTCGAGTACACCGGGCGCGACGCCGCGTTCGAGGCCGAGGTGCCGGAGGGCAGCTTCCGCAACCCGGTGCTGTCGGGCTTCTACTCCGATCCCAGCGTGACCGCCGCCAACGGCAAGTTCTACCTGGTGTCCTCCACCTTCACCTTCTTCCCCGGGATCCCGGTGATGGAGAGCGAGGACCTGGTGCACTGGAAGCAGGTGGGCAACGCGATCCACCGGCCGGAGCAGCTGGACTTCGACGGCCTGGGCGTCTCGCGGGGCGTGTTCGCCCCGGCCATCGAGTTCCACGACGGCACCTTCTACGTGGTCAACACCTCGGTCGACGCCGGCGGCAACTTCATCGTCACCGCCAAGGACCCGGCCGGCCCGTGGTCCGACCCGATCTGGCTGCCGACCATCGGCGGCATCGATCCGTCGCTGTTCTTCGATGACGACGGCAAGGTCTACATCCTCAACAACGACGAGCCGGAAGTGCCGGTGCGCTACGACGGCCACCGCGCCATCTGGCTGCAGGAAATCGACATCGCCAAGGGCAAGCCGTTCGGGCCGCGCAAGGTGCTGATCGACGGCGGCATCAAGCCGGAGGAGAACCCGATCTGGATCGAGGGCCCGCACATCTACAAGGTGGATGGCTGGTACTACCTCAGCAACGCCGAGGGCGGCACCGGTCCGCAGCATTCGCAGGTGATCCTGCGCAGCCGCGACATCTGGGGCCCGTACGAGGTCTACGACCAGAACCCGATCCTGACCCAGCGCGACCTGGACCCGAACCGGCCGCTGCCGGTCACCAACGCCGGCCATGCCGACATGGTGCAGGGCCCGGACGGCACCTGGTGGGCGACCTTCCTGGCCAGCCGCAACTACGGCGTGGACCACTACAACACCGGCCGCGAGACCTTCCTGCTGCCGGTGACCTGGAAGGATGGCTGGCCGGTGATCCTGCCGCGCAACGAGGCGATCCCGTACGTGCTGCCGGGTCCGTCGTTCATGAAGAAGCCGGCCGACCAGGCACCGATGACCGGCAACTTCACCTGGCGCGACGAGTTCGACACGGTGGAGCTGGGCAAGGGCTGGATGACCCCGCGCGTGCCCAAGACCCAGTGGTTCGACGGCAGCTCGAGACCGGGCTGGCTGGCGATCATGCCGCTGCCCGAGCGCCTGGACACCAAGGTCAATCCGGCGTTCTACGGCCGCCGCCAGCAGCATCTGGTGTTCGAGGCCAGCACCGCCATGGAGCTGCCTGGCGAGGGCGTTGCCGCGGGCCTGGCCGCGTTCCAGGGCGACACCCACTGGTACTTCCTGGGCGTGCGCCGCACCGGCGACAACGGCGCGGAGGTGTTCCTGGAGAAGAAGGCCGGTGGCGAGGTCGAGGTGGTGGCCAGCCAGCCGGCGACCGAGGTCGAGCTGCTGACCCTGCACATCAAGGGCAACGAGGGCACCTACGGTTTCGGCTTCGATGCCGGCAACGGCCAGGGCGTGCAGTGGCTGGTGGAGGATGCCGACGGCACGGTGCTGAGCACCGACGTGGCCGGCGGCTTCGTCGGCGCCACGCTCGGCCCGCATGCACGCGTGGAGGATGCGCGTTGAGCCGTCTCCGCGCCGCTGACGCGGACCGCGACCCCGTAGCCATGAGGAGCAAGCGATGAACGCCCATACTGGATC
>JAEWAG010000005.1 GCA_023391775.1 Pseudomonadota bacterium
CTGCTTCAGCGCGTGTACGCCGCCCGCGGCGCCGACCGCTTCGAACTGGCGCGCCCGCGCCTGTCCGACCTGTTGCCGCCGGATGCCCTCGGGGGCCTGCAGGCCGCTATCGACATGCTGGCCACCGCCATCCGCGATGGCCGCCATATCGTGGTGGTCGGCGACTTCGACTGCGACGGCGCCACCGCCTGCGCCGTGGGCGTGCGCGGCCTGCGCATGCTCGGCGCGAAGCGGGTTTCGCACGCGGTGCCCAACCGCATCGTCCATGGCTACGGCCTGTCGCCGGCCCTGGTGGACGAGCTGGCCGCGCTGCAGCCGGAACTGCTGGTGACCGTGGACCACGGCATCGCCTGCCATGCGGGCGTGGCCGCGGCCAAGGCGCGTGGCTGGCAGGTCCTGGTGACCGACCACCATCTGCCGGGCCAGCAGCTGCCGCCGGCCGATGCCATCGTCAATCCGAACTGCGCCGGCGATGCCTTCCCGAGCAAGTGCCTGGCCGGCGTGGGCGTGATCTTCTACGTGCTGGTGGCGCTGCGCCGGCACCTGCGCCAGGCCGGTGCGTTCCCGCAGGGCGAGCCGGACCTGTCGACCCTGCTGGACCTGGTCGCGGTCGGCACCATCGCCGACCGGGTGCCGTTGGATGCGAACAACCGCGCCCTGGCCGCCGCCGGCCTGCGCCGCCTGCGCGCGGGACAGGGCTGCGCAGGGCTGCGTGCGCTGGTCGAGGTCTGCGGCCGCAACCCTGCCGGCCTCAGCGCGGCGGATATCGGCTTCGCGGTGGGGCCCCGGCTCAATGCCGCCGGGCGCCTGGAGGACATGTCGGTGGGCATCGAATGCCTGCTGACCGACGACCCGGAGCGGGCGCGCGAGCTGGCCGGGCTGCTCAACGACATCAACGCCGAACGGCGCGCGGTGCAGCAGCTGATGACCGACGACGCCGAGGCCGCATTGGCCCGGGCGCGGATCGACAAGGGCACGCCGCCACTGGCGCCGTGCCTGTTCGATCCGGAATGGCATCCCGGCGTGGTCGGCCTGGTCGCCTCGAAGATGAAGGAGCGCCTGCACCGTCCGGTGCTGGCCTTCGCCCCGGCCGAGCCCGGCGCGCAGGTGCTGCGCGGCTCGGCGCGATCGATCCCCGGTTTCCACATCCGCGATGCGCTGGCGGCAGTGGATGCGCGCCATCCCGGCCTGGTCCAGCGCTTTGGCGGCCACGCCATGGCTGCCGGGCTGAGCCTGGAGCTGGAGCGACTGCCGGCATTTGAGCAGGCGTGGCAGGAGCACGCCCGGGCGATGCTGGACGACGCCCTGCTGCAGGCCGAGCTGCTCAGCGACGGCGAACTGCTGCCGCAGGAGTTCGACCGCTTCCATGCCGAGGCGCTGCGCGACGGCGGGCCGTGGGGGCAGGGCTTCCCGGAGCCGCTGTTCGACGGCCATTTCGATGTGCTGGACTGGCGCCAGGGCGGCGAGCGCCATCTGCGCCTGCGGCTGCGCCACCCGATGCGGCGCGAGCCGCTGGCGGCGATCCATTTCGGCGGCTGGCAGGGCAACCCGCCGGCGGCGCACCTGCACCTGGCCTACCGGCTGCAGCCGGACGACTACCGCGGTGGCGATGCCGTGCAGCTGGTGGTCGAGCACGCCGCGCCGGCCTGAGCCGCGGCCGGTGCCGCACGCTCGCGGTACCGCAACCCGAACAGCGGCCTCAGCGGCGGCACCCGGCGGATGACCTCGTAGGCGGCGAAGCAGGCGGCGAAGGTGAGCACCACCAGCAGCGGGCCTTCCAGCAGCGGATGCAGCGCCAGCGGCTTGAGGTTGTGCGCGGCGACCACGATCACCGTCTGGTGGAGGATGTAGACCGGGAACACCGCCGGCACCAGGTAGCGCAGCAGCGGCCCGTCGCCCGGCGCCAGCCGCCGCGCGAAGCCCAGCACCGCCACGATCGCGCACCATTGGTCCACGCCCCAGGCCAGGCGCATCGCCATGCGCAGTGCCCCGGGCGGATCGCTGTCCGCATAGGCGTGCATGTAGCCGGCCAGCGCGGCCCAGGTGGCGAGCCACGCCAGCAGGGCCGGCCAGCACAGGCGTTCGGCTGCGCCCCAGAAGCCAGGGTTGCGTGCCACCAGGAAGCCGAGCAGGAACACGCCGAAGTACTGGACGTGGTTGTACCAGTCGTCGACCAGCGCGTGGGTCGAACCGAAACGGCCGACCAGCAGCAGCCGCGCCAGGGCCAGCGCCAGCGCCGGCCACAACAGCAGGCCCCAGCCTGACAGCGCCCGCCCAATGACAGGCGCGGCGCGCTCCAGCAGGGGCCGGGCGAGGTGCCAGAGCAGCCACAGCGCGACGGTGTAGACCCACAGGTAGGCCACGAACCACAGGTGGTTCCAGGTCGGCAGGACCAGGCAGCCCTCCGGCCCGCAGAAGCCCTGGTCGCCATGCAGGTAGCGACCCCAGAACGCGAGGAAACCGTCGTGGTAGCCGCCGGGCAGCTTCTCCACGACTTCGTAGTAGGACTGCGGCACGACCACGACCGCCATGCCGAACAGCAGCGGCACCAGCAGCCGCCAGGAGCGTCCGCCGAGGAACCTGGCCCGGCCGCCGCCAGTCTCGGCCTGGCGCCGGGCCCGGGCCAGCAGGAAGGCGGTGGCCACGCCGGAGACCAGGAACAGCAGAGACAGCCGCCAGGGTGCGGTGAGCATCATCGCCGGCTCCAGCGCGTGGCTGGCGAAGGGGCTGTTCACGTGCCAGTCCCAGGTCACGTAATACATGCCCACGTGGTACAGGACGAGCAGGCTGAAGGCGCAGACCCGCACCCAGTCCAGGTCGTGGCGACGGGTGGCGGGAAGGGTGGTGCTGGAGGTCGGCGTATCCATGGCGGCTCCGGGGTCGAGGCCGGCAAGGCTCGCACCGGCGCGGCCGTGGCCGGCACGCAGGGTGACGAGTCGACCGCCCGCCGGGACGGATCGCGGGCCGGCAGGGACGAACCGGGGCCGGCCGGCGGGGCAGGGTGGCTAGAATGCGCCGATGCCCAACCAGCCCCTGTCCTACCAGCGCTACCTCCCCTGGAAACCCTTGGTTGAGGCGGGGCTGTGGACCGCGCTGATCCTGGCCAACTTCCTCGGCAACAGCCTGACCACCCTGATCGACCTGCGCCGCTTCGGCGCCGGGTCGGCGGCATGGGAGCCGGTCGTGTGGGAGGGCACCAGCGCCCTGGTCTGGCTGCTCGTGCTGATCCCGGGGCTGGCCTGGTTCACCGGCCGCTTCCCGCTGTACTGGCACCTGTGGCGGCAACGGCTGGCGCTGTACCTGGCCGCCAGCATGGTCATGTGCCTGGTCCACGTGCTGGCCATGGTCGGCCTGCGCGAGCTGGCCTACCGGGCCATGGGCGGCAACTACGACTTCGGCTCGTGGCCGCGCGGGCTGGGCTACGAGTACCTGAAGGACGCGCGCGACTTCGCCGGTGCCGTGGTGCTGATGGAGGGCTACCGCTTCCTGATGCGGCGCTGGCAGGGCGAGGCCAGCCTGCCGGGTAGCGGCGTGGAGGACGACGGCCCGGCGGCCGGGCCAGCGCCGCGGCCGGAGCGGTTCCTGGTGCGCAAGCTGGGCCGCGAGTTCCTGGTGGCGATCGACGAGGTCGAATGGCTGCAGGCCTCCGGCAACTACGTGAACCTGCACGTGCGCGGACGCGACTACCCGCTGCGCAGCACCCTGGCCCGGGTGGAGGAGCAGCTGGATCCGCGCCGGTTCGCGCGGATCCACCGCAGCCACCTGGTGGCCCTGGCCCAGGTGGCCTCGATCGAGCCACTGGACAGCGGCGACGCGCGCGTGCACCTGAAGGACGGCAGCGTGCTGCCGTGCAGCCGGCGCTACCGCCAGGCCCTGCGCGAGCGCTTCGACGCGCAGGGCTGAGCGGCGCCCCTCCGGGCAGCTCGGGCTGCAGGCCCACGCCCAGCCGGTTCCAGGCCTGGATCAGGGCCGCGGGCATGGTCAGCGTGGCAATGCCGGCGTCGTCGAAGTGCGCCTTCAGCGCCTCGTAGGTGGCGTCGGCGGGTGCGCCGGAGGGCAGTGTGGTCAGCGCTTCGGCCCAGGCCAGGGCGGCGAGCTCGCGGTCATCGAAGAAACGGCTGTCGCGCCAGCCGGCCAGGGTATCGAGCTTGCGCGGTTCGATACCGGCCTTGCGCAGCGCGGTCCCGTGCATGTCCATGCAGTAGGCGCAGCCGTTGAGCTGCGATACGCGTAGGAACACCAGTTCGACCAGGGCAGGTTCCAGTACCCCCTCGTGGACGGCGGTGCTGGCGGTGTACAGCGCCTTGAAGGCGGCGGGGACAAGCTTCGGGTATGCAACGCGGTGGAAGTCCATGCGGCTCTCTGCTGCGGCGGCCACCATGGCCGCCTTCACGACAAGGACGCCCCGGGCGACGCATTCGTGACAGCGAGCTTGTCCGGGTTGGCGACGGAGTAGAGCGCAGTGATGCGTCCGCCCTCGCTCGCAGCCACGGTGATCCCCACCAGCCGCCCCTCGCGGTAGCGCAGGATCGCCGGCTCGCCGTTGGCCAGGCCGAGCTGCCAGCGCACCGCCGGATCGCGACGGCGCGCCGCGGCCCAGAACAGCCGGGCGATGCGCTCGCCCCATGCAGCGGACGGGTCGCGGCCAGTGCCTTGCCGCCGCCATCGGATACCAGCTGCGCGTCGGCGTGGAGCAGGGCCTGCAG
>JAEWAG010000051.1 GCA_023391775.1 Pseudomonadota bacterium
GGCGCCTGATCGCGCGCCACCTGCGCACGCACCTTCCCGCCCAGGCCGCACGCATCCGCCATTTCGACGACGCGCCCGCAGGCCCGGGCTGGCCGGCCTTCCGCGACGCGCTCGAGCAGGCCCTGCCCGACGAAGGGGCGCGCCGCCGCGCTGCCGCCGGCGCGCAGGCGATGTTCAAACATTTCCACGGGCAGCTCGCCCCACCGATCGCCGCAGGCTGCGGCGCAGGAACACCTACTGCATGAGTGCTGCACCCACGCCGGAACTGCCGGACCTCGATACCTGCGCCCGCGAGCCGATCCATATCCCCGGCTCGATCCAGCCGCACGGGATCCTGCTGGTGATCGACCCGGCCACCGGCCTGGTGCTGCAGGCCAGCGCCAACGCCGCCGGTGCACTGCTCGGTGGCAACGGCGCGGTCCAGGGCCAGGCCTGGGACACGCTGCTGCAGGCCGATCCAGCCCAGCTGGCCGCGCTGGGCCCGGTCGAGGCACCGGTGCACCTGGCGCCGGCGCGATGCACCGTGGTACACACCGGCCAGCCGGACTGGAAGGCCAGCTGGCACCTGTATCCGGAGCGCTGGCTGCTGGAGCTGGAGCCGGCCCAGGGCGCGCATTCGCTGGTGCTGGGCGATGCCCTGCGTGCGCAGCGCGAGATCGACCGCGCCCCGGGCATCGCCGAGGCCGCGCGCCATGCCGCCGGTGAGATCCGCGCCCTGTCCGGCTACGACCGGGTCATGGTCTACCGCTTCGACGAGGACTGGCATGGCGACGTGATCGCCGAGGTGCGGCGTCCCGGGCTGGAGAGCTACCTGGGCCTGCACTATCCGGCCACCGACATCCCGGCACAGGCGCGCGCGCTGTACCTGCGCACCCGTATCCGCCAGATCGTGGACGTCGGCTACGTGCCGGTGCCGGTGGAGCCGGCCCTGGACCCGCGCGACGGCCAGCCGCTGGACCTCAGTGATGCCACCCTGCGCAGCGTCTCGCCGGTGCACTGCGAGTACCTAGGCAACATGGGCGTGGCCGCCACCCTGGTGACCTCGCTGGTGGTCAACGATCGGCTGTGGGGCCTGGTGTCCTGCCACCACTACCAGCCGCGCTTCCTCGATCACACCATCCGCGAGGCCTGCGAGGCGGTCAGCCAGGCGCTGGCCGCGCGCGTCGGCAGCCTGGAGGCGATCGCCCGCAGCGACGCCGAGCTGTCGCTGCTGACCGTGCGCGAGAAGCTGATCACCGCGTTCTCCGAGTCCGAGGGCTTCACCCCGGACCTGTTGACCGACATGGCCGGCGACCTGCTGGATGTGGTCGATGCCGACGGCGTGGCGGTGTTCCATGGCGAGGAGGTCAACCGCATCGGCCGCCTGCCGGGCGAAGCCGGGCTGCGCCGCATCCGCGAGGCGCTGGAGCAGAGCGTGGCCGTGCGCCGCGAGACCGACCACGCCGGGCTGCTGCATGTCTCCGAGATCGGCGCGATGTTCCCGGAACTGGCCGACCTGGCGCCCGAGGCCGCCGGCCTGATCTACGTGCCGCTGCAGCCCAAGGCGCGCAGCGCGCTGCTGTGGACCCGACGCGAGCAGGTGCGCACGGTCAACTGGGCCGGCAACCCGCAGCTGTCCAAGCTGGAGCAGCTGCCGGGCCGGCTGTCGCCGCGCAAGAGCTTCGAGCTGTGGCAGGACACGGTGCGCGGGCGCGCGCGCTACTGGTCGGCCATCCACCTGGATTCGGCGCGCAGCCTGCGCGTGCTGATCGAGCTGATGGAGCGCAAGCGCGACCGCCAGGACCTGGTCCTGCTGGAGGCCACCCTGGCGCGCATGCGCCACGGCGTTGCGATCATCGAGCGCACCGGCTCGCCTGCGCGCAGCCGCCTGGTGTTCGTGAACCCGGCCTTCGCCGAGGCCAGCGGCACCCACGCCAGCGCCGCACTGGGCACGCCCCTGCGCGAGCTGGACCCGGCCCTGGCCGCGGCCATCGACGAAAGCGGCCTGGAAGAGCGCCTGGATGCCGGCCAGCCGCTGCAGGAGCTGCTGCCGCTGCGCGGCGACAACGGCCGCCGCACGCCGTGGACCTTCGAGTTCGAGCCGCTACCGGAAGCCGGCGCGCACTGGCTGCTGCAGCTGCGTCCGGGCGGGGGGCAGTAGCGGGCATGCCCGGGCGGATGCAGGTCGCCCGGGCTTCCACGCGCCGCATGCCGGAAGCAGGACGCAACGCGCGTGGTCCATGACGCAACGAGGCGCCTGCGGCATCCATCCGCGGCTGAAAAGACTGCCGCCGGGACGCCGGCATGATCGGTGGCTCGTGGAACGGCTCGTCGTGCCGCGTGAGGACGCATTCCCGAACACATGTTGCGGAGGCGCGGATTGCAGCCGGCCATGCTGCGCGGTCTACCTGACCCCGGTGCCGCCGAACACGATGCGCGACTCACCCAGTGCGATGCCTTCCGGCCCCCATTGCCGCTCGACCACGCAGCCTTCGCCGTCGTGCCCCAGCAGCACGACGGTGCTGGCACGCGTGCCGTAGTCGCGGCCGCGGATGAAGGCTGCCGACAGCCAGCGCTCGCGCTCCAGGCCGATGCCCGTATCCGGCAGCGTCTCGTCCGGAAACACGCGGTCATCGGAAAGCGCCCGCAGCAGCGGCTCGGGATCGTCGCCATCGTCCTGCAGCCATGCCTGCAGCCGCGCCGCCAGCGACAGTGCCTTGGGCCAGGGTGAATCGAGCGCCGCGTTGGACAGGCTGTGCACGCCGGGCGTCACCGCCTGCTGGCGCGGCCGGGGCAGGTTGCTGGTCCACACGCAGTGGCTGCGGTCGGCCAGCAGCAGGTTGAAGGGCCGATAGTCCGAGG
>JAEWAG010000422.1 GCA_023391775.1 Pseudomonadota bacterium
GCGCATGGCCATGCGCACGGCATTGATCGCCTTCACCGCGCCCATCGCGTTGCGCTCGATGCAGGGGATCTGGACCAGGCCGCCGATCGGGTCGCAGGTCAGGCCCAGGTTGTGCTCCATGCCGATCTCCGCCGCGTTCTCGACCTGGCCCGGGGTCGCGCCCAGGGCGGCCGCCAGCCCGGCGGCGGCCATCGAGCAGGCCACGCCCACCTCGCCCTGGCAGCCGACCTCGGCACCGGAGATGGAGGCGTTCTCCTTGTAGAGGATGCCGATCGCCGCGGCGGTGAGCAGGAAGTCGAACACGCCCTGCTCGCTGCTGCCGGGGCAGAAGCGGTCGTAGTAGTGCAGCACGGCCGGGATCACGCCGGCCGCGCCATTGGTCGGGGCGGTGACCACGCGACCGCCGGCGGCGTTCTCCTCGTTCACCGCCAGGGCGTAGAGGTTGACCCAGTCCAGCGTGGTCAGCGGATCGCGCATGGCCGCTTCCGGCTTGGAGGACAGCTCGCGGTACAGGCCGGGCGCGCGCCGGGTCACGTGCAGGCCGCCCGGCAGTGTGCCGTCGGAGCGGATGCCACGGGCCACGCAGGCCTGCATCGCATTCCAGATCGCGCGCAGGCCATCGCGGATTTCCGCGTCGCTGCGCCAGGCGCGCTCGTTGGCCTCCATCACCCGGGCGATGGACAGGCCGCTGTCGGCGCAGCGCTGCAGCAGTTCGTCACCGCTGGAGAACGGGTATGGCAGGGGCGTGTCATCCGGCACGATCCGGTCCTCGGCCGCCTCGTCGGGGTTGACCACGAAGCCGCCGCCGACGGAGTAGTAGTCGCGGGTGGCGACCACCTGGCCTTCCCGGTCGTAGGCGGTGAAGCGCATGCCGTTGGTATGGAACGGCAGCTTCTGGCGCTTGTTCATCACCAGGTCGCGCTTCTCGTCGAAGGCGATCGCGTGGCCGGTCGCCAGGCGCACGTGGCCCTCGCCACGGATGCGCTCGAGCATGGCCGGGATCGCATCGGGATCGACCGTGTCCGGATGGTGGCCTTCCAGGCCAAGCAGCAGCGCCTTGTCGGTGCCGTGGCCGCGGCCGGTCAGGGCCAGCGAGCCGAACACCTCGGCGCGCACCCGGGCCACGTCCGCCAGCCGGCCCGGCTCCACCAGCCAGTGCCCGACGAAGCGCGCAGCCGCACGCATCGGCCCGACCGTGTGCGAGGAGCTCGGTCCGATGCCGATCTTGAACAGGTCGAACGTGCTGACGGCCATCATGGGCACCGGGCAGGGGGACGCGACCATTGTATTGGTTGCGTCCGCAACTGCCATGACACGCTGCGTGCCAGCCGTTAAGGTGGCGGCCCCGTCCCTGCCCGGAACCTCGATGAGCGGCCTGGTCCTCTACCAGCGCGACGACTGCCACCTCTGCGACCAGGCGCTGGAAGTCCTCGCCCAGGCGCGGGCACCGGAGCCGGAAAGCGTGTTCATCGACGACGACACCGCGCTGGAGGACCGCTACGGCGTGCGCGTACCGGTGCTGCGCGACGGGCGCGGGCGGGAGCTGGACTGGCCGTTCGACGTGGCCGCGCTGCAGCGCTGGCTGCAGGGCTGAGGCCAGCCCGCAGGTGCCTGGCCGGACATTGCCGGCCAGGGCCGGTCAGGGACGCTCGAACACCACCCGGGTGCTGATGTTGACGGCATTCGGGATGAGGGCGGTATCGGCCCAGTCGCCCCCGCCGACGCCGAAGTCCAGGCGCTGCACCACCGCCCGGCCGCTGAGGACCGGCCGCTCGCCGTCGGTATTCCAGGTGAAGGTCAGGCTGACCGGCTTGCTCACCCCGCGCAATTCCAGGGTGCCATCGGCCACGTACTGGCCGTCGGCCAGTTTGCGGAAGCCGTGGGCGGTATAGCGCGCCTGCGCGTGGCGGCCGATGTCGAAGAACTCGGCGGTACGCAGGGTCGAGTCGCGGTCGGCGTTGCCGGTCACCGCGCTGGTCAGCCCGATCAGCACCTCCAGGCGACCGGAGCCCGGATCGGCCGGATTGAAGCGCAACCGGGTGTTGAATTCCTCGAAGCGGCCGGTGAACAGCTCGCGGTCGTAGCGGCTGGCGAAGGCCAGGGTGGAACCCTCGGCCTGCACGTACTCGCCGGCCATCGCCGGTGCGGAGGCGAGCAGGGCGGCCAGCAGGGTGGCGGTGAGGGCGGTCGGGGTGGTGTACGTCATGGTGCGTCCTCGCGCGGGGGGGCAGTGCCCAGCCAGCGCGGGAGCATCCGCGCCAGGGTCGCATCATGCCTGACGAAGTGGTGGTACAGGGCGGCGCCGGCATGGAACAGCACCAGCAGCCCCAGCAGCCAGAACAGCCATTCGTGCGCACCGCGCGCGGCCTCGGCCAGGGCCGTGTCCGGACCCACCAGCTTGGGCACCTCGACCTGGCCGAACCAGCGCAGCGGACGCAGGCCGCTGGCGGAGTCGTAGAGCCAGCCGGAAAGCGGCATGGCCAGCACCATGCCGTACAGGACGACGTGCACGGCCGAGGCCAGGCGGGCCTGCCAGCGCGGCGTGCCGGGCACCGGTGGCGGCGCACCGGCGTTCAGGCGCCAGCCGATGCGCACCAGCACCAGGGCCAGCACGGTCAGTCCCAGCGACTTGTGCGCGGTGTACACCCAGAACCAGCGCGGCGTGCGCGGCAGCTCGCCCATCACCAGGCCGACCACGCCGATCAGCAGGATCAGCAGGGCGATGGTCCAGTGCAGCAGCTGGCTGATGCCGCCCCAGCGTTCGATGTTTTTCGGGCTCATGGGAGGGAGGGTTCCTCGGGAAGGGGGGCCGGATCCGGGGGCGGCGGCAGTACGCCGGAAGCGTGCGGTGCGCCGGTCGTGTC
>JAEWAG010000229.1 GCA_023391775.1 Pseudomonadota bacterium
CCCTGGCCCCCCCCCCGCCCGGGGGACCGGCCGGCTTCACCGGCCGGTTCGCGACCGGGCGTGCTTTCTTCTTGGTTACTTGTGATCAGCCATTCGGCTGCTGAAAAGCGCCTCTTTGCACGAGCAAAGAAGAAGTGACTCGCCCAAGCGGCGAAGCCGCTGGCGAAAGCTCTGCTTCACGCCTCCGCAGGAGCCCCGCTCTCGCTTTGGCTCTCGCCTTCGCGCCTGCTTCGCAGCCAAGCGGGCAAAGCCGACGAAAGGTCAAAACATGTGTCGCCAGCCGGTGCCCTGCGCTTCTCGCGCCGGCGGGGCGGCCCATAACCCGCTTCGCTCAGACAGATGGGCCGCCTTCATCCCGCCGTCGCTGCGATTCCCGGCTCGCCATAACGGGCGGGTAAGGCAAAGGGAACGGCAACCGCTACCGCAACTCAGCGCAGCACGACCGGTATTGCCGGGCGGCCGGCGCGATGCTCGCTGCGCACGGAGCGGCAGTACGGCCCGTCCATCACGAACCGCCGGCACGTGCCCGGCCGGTCCGCATAGATCCCGCAATTGCGCCGCTCCGGGTCCAGCGCCACGCACCAGCCCTGCGCGTCATGCGCCATCACCCGCGAACCGCCCGGCAGCCGGGCGGTCAGGTGCTCAGGCACCTCGTCGCCGGCTTCCAGCACCACGGTCAGCCGGCAGCACACCGCATCGCAGCGGCTGCAGGCGGCCGCGCAACGCGCGTGCCGCTCGCGGCTCATGCGCGACCGCCAGACGCTCCGCGCGTGTAATGCAGCAGGCGCGCACGATGCGGTGGCACCTCGTCGGCCTCCAGCGCGCAGCGACGCTCTTCCAGGTCGAAACCGCGGCCGGCCAGCTGCCGGTTCAGGTGCGCGCTGTTGCCGCGTCCCGGATCGGCCACCAGCACCTCGGCCCGCGGATGCGCATGCCGGTCCACCACCCCGCCCAGCAGCAGCGCATGCCCGGCCTCGTACAGCACGTCGCTGGCGATGATCAGGTCGAAGCGGCCCAGTTCCGGCAGCACCTCGTCCCATTGCAGGTGGCGGTAATGCAGCGCCGGCAGCTGGTTGAGCGCGGCGTTGTAGGCCAGGAACACCTCCGCCAGCGGATGCATGTCCGAAGCGACCACGTCGGCGCCGCGGCGTTGCAGCACCAGGCTGGCCAGTCCGATGCCGCAGCCCAGTTCGAGGATGCGCTTGCCACGCACATCGAAGTCCTGCATCGCCCGCGCCAGCAGGCGGCCGGCCGGCCACAGCTGGCCGAACAGCGCCCATTGCGCGGAGGAGATGCCCAGCCGCTCGCCGTGCCCGTCCGGGTCCCAGAACTGCTGGCGATCGGCGAGCACGCGCAGGCGGTACTCGTGGCCGCCGATGGCGACCTGTTCCTGGCGGGTGGCATATCCGGGCATGTGCGGCTCCCTGGATTCATCCCGCGCAGGCGGGACGCAGCAGGTGGACGGGAGCGAATCGGGAGGCGCGAAGGCCACGCGGGACGCGCGTGGAGCACGGTGGCTCGTGGGCCGATGGTACCACCGCCCCCCGCTGCGCCCGGCGCCGGCCGCCGGTGCCGTTCAGGCAACGCGCGTCCTGACCTGGGTCAAGGCGGGCCGCCCGTGCCGGGGAGACACTGGGCCCATGCAAACGCGGACTCCCCTCCTGCATCCTCCCCGCCGCCCGCGCGCTTCACCGGCCTGGCTGGCCCATGCGCCGCACCGGCTGATGTTCTTCATCGGCGCGGCCAACGTGCTGCTGGCCATGCTGTGGTGGGCACTGTGGCTGGCATCGGCGCGCTGGGGCGGCTGGAGCATGCCGCAGCTGGCGGTCCCTGCCGGCTGGCTGCATGCCTTCCTCATGCAGTACCTGGTGCTGCCCAGCTTCGTGTTCGGCTTCCTGCTGACCGTGTTCCCGCGCTGGATGGGCCTGCCGGACCTGCAACGCTGGCACTACGTGCCGGTGGGCGCCGGGCTGATGGGCGGGCAGCTGGCGATCCTGCTCGGCGCTGCCGGCTGGGAAGCCGGGCTGACGGTCGGCCTGTGGATGGCCCTGGCCGGCTGGAGCACCGGGCTGTTCCTGCTGGGCCGGCTGCTGGCCGACGAGCCCGGCCGCACCTGGCATGCGCGCTCCTGTTTCGCCGGCCTGGTGCTGGGCTGGCTGGGCGTGGCCATGTTCCTGGCCTTCGTGCTCGGCGCCTCCGCCGGCTGGGCCTTCGCCAGCATCAAGCTGGGCGGCTTCGGCCTGCTGCTGCCGGTGTATGTGACCGTCGCCCATCGTATGTTCCCGTTCTTCGCCGGCAACGCGGTGCCCGGCTACCAGGCCTGGCGCCCGCTGTGGTGGCTGGCCGCGGTGTGGGCCCTGGCGGTGGTCCACCTCGGGCTGGAGCTGGTCCACGGTTACGCCTGGCTGTGGCTGGCCGATGCGCCCCTGCTGGCGCTGACCGGCTACGCCACGTGGCGCTGGTGGCCGCGGCGCCCGTCCGCCGCCACGCCGCTGCCGGGCCTGCTGATGGTGCTGTTCATCGGCATGCTGTGGCTGCCTGCGACCTTCGCCCTGTACCTGGCGCAGAGCCTGACCTACCTGTTCGAGGGCGGCTTCATCCTCGGCCGCGCACCGATGCATGCGCTGTTCGTGGGCTTCTTCGGCAGCCTGCTGGTGGCCATGGTCACCCGCGTCACCCAGGGCCACTCCGGCCGGCCGCTGCGGATGTACGGCATCGCCTGGTTCGCCTTCGTCGCCGTCCAGATCGTGGCCAGCATGCGGATCCTGGCCGACGTGCTGCCCGATCCGGGCCTGTGGCAGGCGCTGGCCGCGCTCGGCTGGCTGCTGGCGCTGGCGCCGTGGGTGGCACGCATCGGCCACATCTACCTCACCCCGCGGCGTGACGGCCGCCCCGGTTGACCACTGCCATGATCACCTTCTATCCCGACATCAAGCTGGTCCACATCACCGCCGCCCTGGCCAGCGGCGCGTTCTTCGCCCTGCGCGGGCTGGCCCTGCTGGCCGGGCTGCAATGGCCGCGGCTGGCGCCGGTGCGCTACCTCAGCTACACCATCGACACGGTGCTGCTGACCGCCGCGCTGATGCTGCTGACCCTCCTGCCGCGCGAGCTGTACGCCAATGGCTGGCTGCTGGTGAAGCTGGCCTTCGTGGCGGCCTACGTGGTGCTGGGGATCCTGGCGTTCCGGCCGCAGCGCCCGTTTGCCGCGCGCGCCGGCCTGTACGCCGCCGCGGCCGCGTGCTTCCTGCAGGTGTACTTCATCGCCCGTGCCCACCATCCGCTGGGCGCGTTCCATCTGTTCGTGGGCTAAGGCCCGGAGGTGGTCATGGACCTGTACGTGACCGAGCTGCCCGAAGTGGGCCTGCCGGGCTGCTGCCTGCTGCAGGAATGCTGGGAGGCGGCCGGCGTATCGACCGGACTGCCGACGCACGACACGCCGCGCCAGGGACCGGCCGCTGCCGGGCGCCAGCCCCTGGCCGGAAGCGCGGGGCCGACCTTGCCGCCACCGCGCTAGCGCCGCCAGAGGCATGCGACGCCGCAGGCGGTTGCAGGCTGGAACGAGCGGGATCATCGCGGGTCGCGGCCTGTTCACGCCTCCAAAGGGGTGAGGTCGCGCGGCGGCTCGGCCGCCGGCACCCACAGGATCGCGCGCGGGGCCGGTGGTCGAACCCGGCCTGGCAGTCCTGTCCGTGGCGGCGGCCCAAGCCCGGAATCAGCGTGGCGAGCGCGGCGGCGGTCGGCCCCCTGCTTCACGTGGGGTGCGCCCCAGGCCGGACCCGCACTCGATGCGCGGTAGCACTCCTCACGACCAATCGCGCCGACGCCTGATGCAGGTCAAGGCAGGGCCGCCGGCGCGCGGCGAAGCTGGGCCCCGCCTTCCCCACCGGGACTCCCGTGTCCGTGCCCCTGGACCTGCGCCACCTCCCACCGCCCGAGCCGATGCAGCGCATCCTCGAT
>JAEWAG010000235.1 GCA_023391775.1 Pseudomonadota bacterium
CGTCCTGGTAGCCCTCGGCGATCATCCACTTCAGCAGCGTGATGTTGCTGGTGAGGTATTCGATGATCGGCTCCTTGTCCAGGCGCACGGTGCAGCCGGCGGCGGAGCGCTCGGCCGAGGCGTCGGACAGCTCGAACGCCTGCTCCACCTTCAGCTGCGGCAGGCCTTCGATCTCCAGGATGCGGCCGGAGAAGATGTTCTTCTTGCCGGCCTTGGCCACGGTCAGCAGGCCGTTCTTGATGGCGTAGTACGGGATCGCGTTGACCAGGTCACGCAGGGTGACGCCCGGCTGCATCTGGCCCTTGAAGCGCACCAGCACCGACTCCGGCATGTCCAGCGGCATGACGCCGGTGGCCGCCGCGAAGGCGACCAGGCCCGAACCGGCCGGGAACGAGATGCCCACCGGGAAGCGGGTGTGCGAGTCGCCGCCGGTGCCGACGGTGTCCGGCAGCAGCATGCGGTTGAGCCAGCTATGGATCACGCCATCGCCCGGACGCAGCGAGATGCCGCCGCGGGTGGAGATGAACTCCGGCAGGGTGTGGTGGGTCTTGACGTCCACCGGCTTCGGGTAGGCGGCGGTGTGGCAGAACGACTGCATCACCAGGTCCGCGCTGAAGCCCAGGCAGGCCAGGTCCTTCAGCTCGTCGCGGGTCATCGGGCCGGTGGTGTCCTGGGAGCCGACCGAGGTCATCTTCGGCTCGCAGTAGGTGCCCGGGCGCACGCCCTGGCCTTCCGGCAGGCCGCAGGCGCGACCGACCATCTTCTGCGCCAGCGAGAAGCCCTTGCCGTTGTCGGCCGGCTGCTGCGGCAGGCGGAACAGGGTCGACGCCGGCAGGCCCAGCGACTCGCGGGCCTTGGCGGTCAGGCCACGGCCGATGATCAGCGGAATGCGGCCACCGGCGCGCACTTCGTCGAACAGCACCTCGGACTTGACCTGGAACTCGGCGATGACCTGCCCGTCCTTCAGCGCCTTGCCCTCGTACGGACGCAGCTCGACCACGTCGCCGTGGTTCATCTGGGCCACGTCCAGCTCGATCGGCAGCGCACCGGCGTCTTCCATGGTGTTGTAGAAGATCGGGGCGATCTTGCCGCCCAGGCACACGCCGCCGGCACGCTTGTTCGGGATGTACGGGATGTCGTCGCCGGTCCACCACAGCACCGAGTTGGTGGCGGACTTGCGCGAGGAGCCGGTGCCGACCACGTCGCCGACGTAGGCGACCAGGTGACCCTTGTCCTTGAGCGACAGGATCTCCTGGATCGGGCCGCGCTTGCCGTCTTCCTCCGGCACGAACGGCGCGTCGGGGCGCTTGTTCTTCAGCATCGCCAGGGCGTGCATCGGGATGTCCGGGCGGGTGGTGGCGTCCGGCGCCGGCGACAGGTCGTCGGTGTTGGTCTCGCCCGGCACCTTGAACACGGTGACGGTCAGGCTCTCCGGCACTTCCGGCTTGGAGGTGAACCACTCGGCGTCGGCCCAGCTCTGCAGCACGGCCTTGGCATTGACGTTGCCGGCCTTGGCCTTCTCTTCCACGTCGTGGAACGCGTCGAACACCAGCAGGGTGTTCTTCAGCGCATCGGCGGCGATGGTGCCGACGGCGGCATCGTCCAGCAGCTCGATCAGCGGGGCGACGTTGTAGCCGCCAAGCATGGTGCCCAGCAGCTCGGTGGCGCGCTCGCGGCTGATCAGCGCACTGGTCTCGCTGCCGAAGGCCAGCGCGGCCAGGTAAGAGGCCTTGACCTTGGCGGCGTCGTCGACGCCGGCAGGCACGCGGTGGGACAGCAGCTCGACCAGGAACTGCTCCTCGTCGGCCGGCGGGTTCTTCAGCAGCTCGATGACCTCGGCGGTCTGCTGCGCGCTCAGCGGCAGCGGCGGGATGCCGAGGGCTGCGCGCTCGGCGACGTGGTGGCGATAGGCTTCCAACATGGACAACTCCGGACGTAGGTACGGGAAAACGGTAGGGATTCAGGCCTGCGGCACGATCAGCCGCAGCCCCTTGAAGTAATCGCGGTAGAAGGCGTCGTTCCAGGTGACCAGCCCGTCGCACTGCAACAGGGCGTGGGCGCCGACCATGAACGCCCCGATGCCTAGCTGGGGACCGCCACGCTGGCGGTGGCGGCGGTGCATCTCACCCGCACGAAGGGCCGACTTGGCCTCCAGCGCGCTGAAGTGGATGCCCATCTCCTCCAGCGCCTCCTGCACTTCGGCGCCGCCACGCAGCGCGCCGCACAGTTCGGCCAGGGTGGTGCCGCAGATGACTACGCGGCCGCCCACCAGGGCCTGGCGCAGGCAGGCTTCCACCGCGTCGGCGCGCGGGCCGTCGCTGAGCAGCTCGATCAGGACCGGGGAATCGACCGCGATCATGCCCCGCCTTCGTCGCGCAGGCGCTCGACCGCCTCTTCGGACGACCCGAAGCCGTCCAGCGCGAACTTGCCGCGGGCGCGGGAAATGGCGTCATCCACGCTCTTGCGCAGGATGATGCGGCTGCCGTCCAGCTCCACCTTAAGCAGGGTGCCCTTGGTCAGGCCCAGTGCGTCGCGCACGGCCTTGGGCAGCGTGATCTGGCCACGCTCGGCCACGGTTGCTTCCATGGTGCGGACTCCCCAGACGGTATGCGGGCATGATACATACCATTTCATGCATACTCAATCCGACGTACCGCCGGTGGCCCACAATGGACCGGCACCACGACGGCCCTGTCATGCCGCACGGCCAATAATGGCCTGAGCCCTTCAGCCGCCTGACGCAGGCGGCGCCACTCCCAGCCAGAGGAGCCCGCAATGCGCGATTCCTTCGCCACCCGCAGTCGCCTGGATGTCGGCGGCAAGTCCTATACCTATGCCAGCCTCCCCCGGCTGGGCGAGCGCTTCGACCTGGCGCGCCTGCCCTACTCGATGAAGATCCTGCTGGAGAACCTGCTCCGCCACGAGGACGGCGTGTCCGTACTGCCCCAGCATATCGAGGCGGTGGCCAGCTGGGATCCCCAGGCCGAGCCGGATACCGAGATCGCGTTCATGCCCGCGCGCGGGGGCCTGCAGGACTTCACCGGCGTGCCCTGCGTGGTCGACCTGGCCGCCATGCGCGACGCGGTGGTCAAGCTCGGCGGCGACGCCAGCCAGATCAATCCGCTGATCCCCTCCGAGCTCGTGATCGACCACTCGATCCAGGTGGACGCGTTCGGCAAGACCGATGCGCTGGACATCAACGGCCGCATCGAGTTCGAGCGCAACCGCGAGCGCTACGGTTTCCTGCGCTGGGGCCAGAAGGCCTTCGACGGTTTCAAGGTGGTGCCGCCGAATACCGGCATCGTCCACCAGGTGAACCTGGAGAACCTGGCCCGGGTGGTCATGACCGGCACCCGTGACGGCGAGCAGTGGGCCTATCCGGACACGGTGTTCGGTACCGACTCGCACACCACGATGATCAACGGCATCGGCGTGCTGGGCTGGGGCGTGGGCGGTATCGAGGCCGAGGCGGCCATGCTGGGCCAGCCCTCGTCAATGCTGATCCCGCAGGTGGTCGGCTTCAAGCTGACCGGCAAGCTGCCGGAAGGCGCCACCGCCACCGACCTGGTGCTGACCGTGACCCAGATGCTGCGCCAGCACGGGGTGGTCGGCAAGTTCGTCGAGTTCTTCGGCGAGGGCCTGCAGCACCTGCCGCTGGCCGACCGCGCCACGATCGGCAACATGGCGCCGGAATACGGCGCCACCTGCGGCATCTTCCCGATCGACCAGGAGTCCCTGAGCTACCTGCGCCTGTCCGGCCGCAGCGAGGAGCAGATCGCCCTGGTGGAGGCGTACGCCAAGGCCCAGGGCCTGTGGCACACCCCGGACACCCCGCACGCCAGCTACAGCTCGGTGCTGGAACTGGACATGGCCGACGTGCGTCCTTCGCTGGCCGGCCCGAAGCGCCCGCAGGACCGGGTGCTGCTGCAGGACGTGCAGCGCAACTACCGCGAGAACGTGGCCCTGCTGACCGCCACGCGCGACCGGCGCACGCCGGAGGTGGCCGACTTCATCTCCGAGGGCGGCACCGCGGCGGTAGGCAACGAGGCCCTGCACAAGGGCGTGGCCCATATCGAGATCGACGGCAAGCCGGTCAAGCTCAAGGACGGCGCGGTGGTCATTGCCGCCATCACCTCCTGCACCAATACCTCCAACCCGGCGGTGATGGTCGCCGCCGGCCTGCTGGCGCGCAACGCGGCCGCGCGCGGCCTCGACCGCCAGCCCTGGGTGAAGACCTCGCTCGGCCCGGGCTCGCGCGTGGTCACCGACTACCTGGAGAAGGCCGGGCGGCTGAAGGAGCTGGAGAAGGTCGGCTTCTACATCGTCGGCTCCGGCTGCACCACCTGCATCGGCAATTCCGGCCCGCTGCCGGCGGAAGTCTCCCAGGCGGTGCAGGAGAATGGCCTCGTGGTCGCTTCCGTACTGTCCGGCAACCGCAATTTCGAAGGCCGCATCAATCCCGAAGTGCGCGCGAACTACCTCATGTC
>JAEWAG010000425.1 GCA_023391775.1 Pseudomonadota bacterium
CGGGCCCCCCCCCCCCGCCACCGCTCCGATGCAAGCTTCCGCCGAACCCGACGTCCTGCGCCTGCGCGACGTCGCCTTTGCCGATGCCGCCGCCCTCCTCGCCCGCCACGGCCTGGAGCTGGTTGCCGTGCCCGACGGGCAGCCCATCCCCGGCAGCTACTGGGGCGAGCCGGAGGCCGGCATCATCGGCCCGACCGTATACGTGCGCGTTGACACGCCGGTGCACTCGATGCTGCACGAGGCCTGCCACCTGATCGTGCTGCCGCCGGAGCGCCGCGCCGCCGTGCACACCGACGCCACCGATTCGGTCGCCGAAGAGGACGCCACCTGCTACCTGCAGATCGTGCTCGCCGGGCAGCTGCCGGGCGTGGGCAGCGCGCGGCTGATGGCCGACATGGATACGTGGGGCTACACCTACCGCCTCGGATCGACCCGGGCGTGGTTCGAACAGGATGCCGATGATGCCCGCCAGTGGCTCATCGAGCGGGGCCTGCTTCCGGCGCACTGACGCCGGTCCCGCGTCGGCCGGGCAGCCCGCACCAAGCCGGCCCGCGCCTGGAAACACCTGATGCGCTGCCACCTCCCGCCGGACCTGTCCGCGGACGCCTCGCCTCTCGCCAACCAGGGCATTCCCCTGCGCGCGCTTCCCGCCGCGACCGGGTGCGTTTTCCCCGGCGCGGCTGGATGCCGGCCGGATGCGTGCGGCGCCGGGCACCCGGATCCCCGCGTGTCCCGGCGCGTGCCCGTTTCCATTCCCGCCCCCGGCCACAGGGCAGCGGACGGCAACGCGCTACTTGCGGCCCCGGTGCGGCGCCACTAGCCTGCCGGCAACGCATCCGCACCCACCGGGGAACCCATGAACCACCGCCACCTGCTGCTGTCGCTCGCCATCGGCGCCGGCCTGCTGACCCTGTCCGCCTGTGACCGCCAGGCCTCGCCCGCGACCGGCGGCAACGACACTGCCGCCAGCAGCCCCAACGATGGCGAGACCGCCGACCAGTTCATCGCCCGGGTCAACGCCGAACTCAAGGCCGCCATGCCGGAGATGACCGCCGCCCAGTGGCTGTCCTCGACCTACATCAATGAAGACAGCCAGCGCGTGGCGGCCAAGGCCAACGAGCGCGCCCTCGCCCAGCTCAATGCCTGGGTGGAGGAAGCCAAGAAGTTCGAAGGCAAGGAGATGTCCGATGACACGCGTCGTGCCCTGGCGCTGCTCAAGCTCTCCACCTCGATGCCGGCCCCGCGCGACCCGGCCAAGCTGGCCGAGCTGACCACCATCGCCGCACGCATGGAAGGCGCCTACGGCGCCGGCGCCTATTGCACCGGCGAGGGCGCGGCGAAGAAGTGCCGCCAGCTGGGCGAACTGGAGGACGTGCTGCGCTCCAGCCGCGACTACGACACCCAGCTCGATGCCTGGCAGGGCTGGCACAACATCGCCCAGCCGATGCGCAAGGACTACACCCGTTTCGTCGAGCTGGTGAACGAAGGCGCGGGGGAGATGGGCTACGCCGACACCGGCGCGATGTGGCGCAGCGGCTACGACATGGAACCGGACGCCTTCGCCGCCGAGACCGACCGCCTGTGGGAGCAGGTCAAGCCGCTGTACGAGCAGCTGCACTGCTACACCCGCGACCGCCTGCAGAAGACCTACGGCATCGAGCGCGGCCAGGTCGGCGACGGCCTGCTGCCGGCGCACCTGATGGGCAACATGTGGCAGCAGGACTGGGGCAACCTCTGGGACATCCTGCAGCCGTACGAAGGCGCCGGCAGCCTGGACCTGACCGGCGCGCTGGAGAAGCAGTACCAGCGCGAGCTGGGCGCGGCGCTCTACCGCCGTGGCCCCAACCCGGGCCCGCGCGAGCGCTTCGAGGCCGAGCGCGAGGCGCAGCTGGCCACCGCCAAGGCGATGACCGAGCGGGCGGAGGATTTCTACGTGTCGCTGGGCATGCCCAAGCTGCCGGAGACCTACTGGCGCAACAGCCAGTTCATCAAGCCGCTGGACCGTGACGTGGTGTGCCACGCCAGCGCCTGGGACATGAACATGGGCGGCGAGGACGGCAAGTCCCCGGACGTGCGCACCAAGATGTGCATCCAGCCCAACGAGGAAAACTTCACCACCATCTACCACGAGCTGGGCCACATCTATTACGACCTGGCCTACAACCCGCAGGCGCCGCTGTTCCAGAACGGTGCCAACGACGGCTTCCACGAGGCCATCGGCGACACCATCGTGCTGGCGATGACCCCCGGCTACCTGCAGTCCATCGGCATGGTCCAGGGCCAGTCGCAGGGCCAGGAGGCGCTGATCAACGCGCAGATGCGCATGGCCCTGGCCAAGGTTTCGTTCCTGCCGTTCGGCCTGATGATCGACCGCTGGCGCTGGGGCGTGTTCGACGGCTCGATCACCCCGGAGCGCTACAACCAGGCCTGGTGGGAACTGAAGGCCAGGTACCAGGGCGTGGCCCCGGTGCAGGCGCGCGGCGAGGAGTTCTTCGATCCGGGCGCCAAGTACCACGTGCCGGGCAACCCCCCGTACACGCGCTACTTCCTGTCGCACGTGCTGCAGTTCCAGTTCTACAAGTCGCTGTGCGAGGCCTCCGGCCACACCGGCCCGCTGTACGAATGCTCGTTCTACGGCAACGCCGAGGCCGGCCGGAAGTTCTGGACCATGCTCTCGCGCGGCTCCAGCCAGCCCTGGCAGGCCACGCTCAAGGAGCTGACCGGCAGCGAGCAGATCGACGGCGGCGCGGTGCTGGAGTACTTCGCCCCGCTGCAGCAGTGGCTGCAGGAGCAGAACCAGGGCAAGTCCTGCGGCTGGCAGGCTTCGGCCGCGGCTGCGACCGCGCCGGAAAAGGCGCCGGCGCCGGCCGCGCAGGGCTGAGC
>JAEWAG010000240.1 GCA_023391775.1 Pseudomonadota bacterium
GGCCGCGTTGAGCGCCAGGATGTTGGTCTGCTCGGAAATGTCGTTGATCAGTTCCACGATCGAGCCGATCTCCTGGGACGACTCGCCCAGGCGCTTGATGCGCTTGGAGGTCTCCTGGATCTGGTCACGGATCTGGTCCATGCCATTGATGGTCTCGCGCACCACGCCGGCACCTTCTGCCGCGATGACCACCGAGCGCTGCGCCACTTCCGCCGATTCGGTGGAGTTGCGCGACACCTGCTCGATGCTCGCCGCGATCTCGTTGATGCGCTCGGAGGCGGCGGTGATCTGCTCGGCCTGGTGGTTGGACGCCTCGGCCAGCTGCAGCGCGGTGGCCTGGGTTTCCTGCGAGGAGGCCGCGACCTGCACCGAGGTGTCGTTGATCGTGGTCACCAGGTTGCGCAGCTCGTCGACCGCGTAGTTGATCGCGTCCGCGATCGCGCCGGTCATGTCCTCGGTCACCGAGGCCTTCACCGTCAGGTCGCCTTCACCCAGCGAGCTGATTTCGTCCAGCAGCCGCATGATCGCCTGCTGGTTGCGGCTGTTGAACTCCACCTGTGCCTGGTAGCGCTGTTCCTGCTCGCGCTGGCGGTTGCGCACCGAGCTCCAGACGAAGCCGATCAGTGCCAGCAGCGCCAGGCCACCGGACACCGCGCCGATCCAGAAGTTGGGGAAGATGCGGGTGTCGCGGACCGAGCCGAACGCGGCGAAGGCGTCGAACAGGCGCTTGCTGTCGTCCAGCATCTGCGCCGAACCGCCCACCAGGCCGGCGGCCGCGGCCTGCGCGGCGAACAGGTTGCGCGAGGTGGCCAGGATCGCTTCCAGGTCCTTGCGCATCTCATCCCACTGTTCCTGGGACTGCTGCAGCGCGGCCTGCGCGGCCGGGTTGCGGACCGGGGCCACGCCCAGTTCCTCGTTGCCGTCGATCAGGCCGGTCAGCACCTGGCCGAACACCACCGAATCACGCGCCAGCGCGTCACCGGCGGCACTGGCACCGGGGCCACCGGCGCGGATTTCGGTGACGCGGCGTGCCATGGTGCCGGCGACCACGACCTGCTGCAGGGCGTTGAACACCTGCGAGGCGGGCGCGCCACCGGCGGTCATGGCGCGCACCACCTGGTTGAGCTGCGCCTGCAGCTGCGGGACGCGGCCGACGAAGCGGTCGGCGTTGCCGGCCAGGGCCAGCACCGCCTGCTCGGACTGCACGATCTGGTCGGCCTGCTGGGCCAGCGGGTTCCAGGTGCGGGTCAGCTGCTGCAGCGGACCGGACACGCCCGGCTCGCCGCCAAAGCGCGACTGCAACCCGGACACGGTCGAGTCGATCTGCGCGCGGGTCTGGCGGAAGGCCTGGAACGCCTCGGCGTTGCCGCCGACCGCGTCGCGGCCCTGGTTGGCCAGCTGCTGCGACAGCACCTGCAGGTCGGCGGCGCCTGTGCTGGCGCCGGCCAGCCGGCTGCCCTGGTAGGTCGCCACGCCGGTGTTGGCGGCGAACACAACCACCGACACCACCAGCAGGACCAGCCAGAACCCGGTGCTGACGCCACCCAGGCGACTGGTCTTCGGAGATTCCGGTGCAGTGCTCATGCGCGTATTGCCTCAGATCGGATGCGTGAGAAGGCCGCGGTCATGCCGCGGCCTGCCTGAATTCGGGAGTGCGGGCGAGCCGCGAGAGGGAAAACACCGCCCAGTCCGCGCCTTCGCTGTGGAAGGCACGCTCGACGAAGTGGGCGTAGCGACCCTTGGCCAGCGGCTCGGGATCGATCGCCTGTTCCTCGCCGAAGCTGCGCTGGCCGTACAGCTCGTCGATGGTCAGGGCCACGTCGCCGCCCTGCTGGCGCATGACCAGCACGCGCTGGCCCTCGTGCAGCACGGTGCGCTCGCCCTCCAGGAACAGCTTGAGGTCGACGACCGGGAACAGGTTGCCGCGCAGGTTGCCGATACCGAGCAGCCACGGCTGCGCGCCGGGCAGCGGGGTGACCGGCGGCATCGGCATGATTTCGACCACCTCCCCGAACTGCGACACCAGGCGCTGGCGGCCGATGCGGTAGCCCACCCCGCGCCAGGTGTCCGGCCCCAGCTCCCGGGCCGGAAGCTGCACCGCGTGCGCCAGGCTGCGGCGCTCGTAGTCGGAGAGGATGTCGAACGGAGTACGCATCAGGTGGCGCCTACGAGCTGGTTGATCCGCGCCAGGAGCTCGTCCTCGCGCGGCGGCTTGACCACGTAGTCGACCGCGCCCTGGCGCATGCCCCAGGCCCGGTCGGTTTCCATGCTCTTGGTGCTGACGATCAGGACAGGGATCTTGCTGGTGGCCTGGTCGCGGGTCAGGGCGCGGGTGGCCTGGAAGCCACTCATGCCCGGCAGCACCACGTCCATCAGGACCAGGTCCGGCAGTTCCTTGCGCGCGATCTCCAGGCCGTCCTCGGCATTGGTGGCGAAGATGACCTGGTGGCCACCGCGCTCAAGCCATTGCGTGAAGACGGCACGGTCCGTCGGCGAATCTTCGATCAGCAGGATTCGAGCCATGTTGTTGCCTGCCCCCCGGTCAGGCGTTTACGTAGGTACGGATTGCTCCGAGCAGTTCTTCCCGCGTGAATGGCTTGGTGAGGTACTGCTCGGAACCGACGATGCGGCCACGCGCCTTGTCGAACAGGCCGTCCTTGGAGGACAGCATGATCACCGGCGTCGACTTGAACTTCTGGTTGCCCTTGATCAGCGCGCAGGTCTGGTACCCGTCCAGGCGCGGCATCATGATGTCCACGAAGATGATCTGCGGCTGCTGGTCGGCGATCTTGGCCAGCGCCTCGAAACCGTCGCTCGCGGTGACGACCTCGCAGCCCTCTCGCTTGAGCAGGGTCTCGGCGGTACGGCGGATGGTCTTGGAGTCGTCGATGACCATCACCCGCAGGCCACCCAATGCCCCGGCTGGAGTCGTGTTGTCTGTCATTACCCTGTTTCCCCGTGCGCGCGGCGCTTCATCGATTCCCGGCGCCGCTGCGTAGACGTCTATATCCCAGTACCGCCGCGACCTGTCAAGCCTGATCGCGGCCGGCGCCGCCGGGTTGGGAACCGCGTCGCAGCCGTCGCCACCGGCGCGTCCGCCGGCGGCCGTGGCGCAGCCGCGATCGGCTAACATCGCCAGTCCCGCTCCCTCCAATCCGGCCGCCCCCAATGCCCCTGGACGTCGTCGTGGTGATGGACCCGATCGGGTCGATCAAGATCGCCAAGGACACCACCTTCGCCATGCTGCTGGAGGCGCAGCGGCGCGGCCACCGGCTGCACTACGTGCGCCCCGGCGGGCTGTCCCTGCGCGACGGCCGCGCGGTGGCCGCCGCCGCCCCGCTGCAGGTCCGCGAGGATCCGTCCGGCTGGTACACGCTGGGCCCGTTCGCCGAGCTGGCCTTCGGTCCCGGCCAGGTGGTGCTGATGCGCAAGGACCCGCCGTTCGACGGCGAGTACCTCTACGACACCCATATCCTGGACATCGCCGCGGCCGCCGGCGCGCAGGTGGTGAACAACCCGCAGGGCCTGCGCGACTTCAACGAGAAGCTGGCGGCGCTGCTGTTCCCGCAGTGCTGCCCGCCGACCCGGATCAGCCGCAACGCGGCCGAGCTGAAGGCCTTCGCCGCCGAGCAGGGCAAGGTGGTGCTCAAGCCGCTGGACGGCATGGGCGGGCGCTCGATCTTCCTCAGCCAGGCCGGCGACCCCAACCTCAACGTGATCCTGGAGACGCTGACCGACGGCGGCCGCCGCCTGGCCCTTGCCCAGCGCTACCTGCCGGAGATCGTGGACGGCGACAAGCGCATCCTGCTGATCGACGGGGTGCCGGTGGACTACTGCCTGGCGCGCATTCCGCAGGGCGACGAGTTCCGCGGCAACCTGGCCGCCGGTGGCCGCGGCGAGGGCCGCCCGCTCAGCGAGCGCGACCGCTGGATCGCCGCCCAGGTCGGCCCGGAGATGCGCCGCCGCGGCATGCGCTTCGTCGGCCTGGACGTGATCGGCGACCACCTCACCGAGGTCAACGTCACCAGCCCGACCTGCGTGCGCGAGCTGGATGCGCAGTTCGGCCTGAACATCGCCGGCCTGCTGTTCGACGCGATCGAGGCCGGCCCGGCGGCATGAGCACCGCGGCGGCCACACCCGCGCCGCCGCGCATCGGCGAGCGGCAACGCCTGGGTGCGACCCTGGTGCTGTCGGTGCTGGTGCATGGCATCGTGATCCTGGGCGTGGGCTTCGCCTTCCGCGACGAGGCGCCGCTGGTGCCCACGCTGGACGTGATCTTCAGCAACACCCGCAC
>JAEWAG010000250.1 GCA_023391775.1 Pseudomonadota bacterium
ACAAGGTCGATGCACTGATCAACCTGGTCGGCGAGCTGGTCATCACCCAGGCCATGCTCAAGCAGGTCAGCGGCGGCATGGACCCGGCCCAGGCCGAGCGCCTGTTCGCCGGCCTGGAACTGCTGGAGCGCAATACCCGCGACCTGCAGGAAGCGGTCATCGGCGTGCGCATGCTGCCGGTGGACGCTGTGTTCCGCCGCTTCCCGCGCCTGGTGCGCGACCTGTCCACCCGCCTGGGCAAGCAGGTGCGCCTGCGCACCCTGGGCGAGGGCACCGAGCTGGACAAGGGCCTGATCGAGAAGATCGCCGACCCGCTGGTGCACCTGGTCCGCAACTCGATCGACCACGGCCTGGAACTGCCGGACGCGCGCAAGGCCGCCGGCAAGGACGAGACCGGCACCATCACCCTGGCCGCCTCGCACCAGGGCGGCCACATCGTGATCGAGGTCGCCGACGACGGCCGCGGCCTCAATCGCGACAGGATCCTGGCCAAGGCCGCCGAACGCGGCCTGGCGATTCCCGACAATCCCACCGACGCCCAGGTCTGGGACCTGATCTTCCAGCCCGGCTTCTCCACCGCCGAGGAGGTCACCGACCTGTCCGGACGCGGCGTGGGCATGGACGTGGTCCGCAGGAACATCCAGGCCCTGGGCGGCGAAGTGCAGCTGGAAAGCAGCGCCGGCCGCGGCACCCGCGTGGTGATCCGCCTGCCGCTGACCCTGGCCATCCTCGACGGCATGGTCGTGTCCACCGGCGGCGAGATCCTGATCCTGCCGCTGACCCACGTGCTGGAGGCGCTGCAGCCGCAGGCCGGGGACATCCGCAGCGTGGCCGGCAACGGCCGGGTGCTGCGCGTGCGCGGCGAGTACCTGCCGCTGCTGTCGCTTTCGGGCACCTTCGGCTTCGGCCAGGGCAGCGCCGAGTCGCTGGTGGTGGTGGTCGAAGGGGACGGCCAGAAGCTGGCGCTGCAGGTCGAGGAGCTGGTCGGCCAGCAGCAGGTGGTGGTCAAGAACCTCGAGAAGAACTACCGGCGCGTGCCCGGCATCTCCGGCGCGACCATCCTCGGCGACGGCCGCGTGGCCCTGATCGTCGACGTCGGCGCCCTTGCCCGCCAGCGCCAGCTGCCGCAGGCCGCCTGAGTGGCCCGGCCGTGGCCGCCGGGTCAAGTCCGGCGCGGCGCGGCCGATAAGGCGGTAACGACGTACCCCCGACCGCTTCCAGGATGACGGCAGGCACCGATACCAGCCCGGTCCCCATGGATCTGGCCGACACCGAGCGCTACCTGCTGCGCGAGCAGCGGGACATCCTGCGCGTGCTCCAGGCCCTGGTCGACAACCGCGCCCTGATCAGCGCGCACCTGATGCCCGGCGGCCTGCCCTGCCCCACCGCGCTGCTGGAGGTGGACCCCGAGCGCGGCGTACTGATCGACGGCAACCGCCAGGAAAACATCAACCAGCGCATGGCCGCGGCCGACTACGTGATCTGCGTGGCCCAGCTGGACCGGGTGCGCATCCAGTTCCGCCTGCCGCGACTGGCGCGCGTTCCCGGCGAGGACGCTGCCTCGTTCATCGCACCGCTGCCGGAGAGCCTGCTGGAGCTGCAGCGTCGCGAGCTGTACCGGCTGGAGCTGCTGCCCGGCCCGGTGGTCACCCTGCAGGTGCCGCCACTGCAGGAGGACCTGCCGGGCCTGCAGCTGCGGGCGCTGGACATCAGCGGCGGCGGAGTGGCCCTGGCCCTGCGCGAGGAGGACCAGGCGCGCTTCCCGCCGGGCGGCCAGCTCGACGGCTGCAGCCTGCTGCTGCCGGAAGGCGGGCCGATCCCGGTGCGCCTGCAGGTGGCCCACGTCTCGCGCCACCAGTCCCTGGCCGGCCACCCGGTGCGGGCCGGCTGCCGCTTCGTCGGCCTGCCGCGGCTGGCCGAGAACCGGATCCTGCAATACATCTTCCAGGTCGAACGCCAGCGCAAGGCGCGCGAGCGCGGGGTCGCGTAACCGGCCGCTAAAGTTGCCCCGGGAACTGCCGATCTCTCACAGGAACCGTCCCGCGCACCCCGCGGCCACGCCCTGCAGGAGCGATACCCCATGAGCAGCACCCCGGCCCCGTCCACCGGCGAATTCCTCACCTTCACCCTCGGCGAGGAGCACTACGGCGTCGACATCCTCAAGGTCCAGGAAATCCGCGGCTACGACTCGGTGACCCGGGTGCCGGACGCGCCGGAGTACATCAAGGGCGTGATCAACCTGCGCGGCACCATCGTCCCGGTGATCGACCTGCGCCTGAAGCTGCGCCTGAAGGAGGCGCGCTACGACAGCTTCACCGTGATGATCGTGCTCAACGTCGAGGACCGGGTGGTCGGCATCGTGGTCGACGGCGTGTCCGACGTGGTGCCGCTGGCCGCCGAGCAGATCCGCCCCACCCCCGAATTCGGGGCTGCCGTCGATACCCGCTTCATCAGCGGCATCGGCACCCTGGACGAGCGGATGCTGATCCTGCTCGACATCGAGACCCTGCTGGACAGCGCCGACCTCGGCGAGGACCAGGTGATGGAACCGGCTGCCTAAAGTCGTCGCCCCCGGCTGCCGATAGGCCCTGCAAGGCAGCCACCCGTTCCCCTTTCCCGCCATCGGAGTAGTCCCCAATGAACCGCTCGATCAAAGCCCTTCCCGTGATCGCCACGCTGCTGGCCGCCATGCCGGTTGCCGCGCTCGCCCAGGAAGCCGTTCCCGCCGAACAGGCCGTCCGCTTCGTCGGCAAGGACGTCATGGTCTGCGGCAAGGTCGAGAAGACGCGGTGGGCGCAGAACACCGAGGGCGAGCCGACCTTCCTGTACATGGGCGGCTCGTTCCCGCGCCACACCTTCTCCGCCCGCATCCCGGGCGACCAGCGCGGCAAGTTCAAGCCGGCGCCGGAAGAGCTGGAAGGCCGCGACATCTGCGTGATCGGCACCGTCCAGCGTGACGCGAGCCGCGCGGAGATCGCCGTGACCTCGCCGTCCAGCATCAAGCTGGCCACCCTCAAGTAAGCCGTCCCCGGCCGGGGCGCGCCACGCCCCGGCCGTCGTTGCCGCAGATCCGGGAGTAACTCTCCATGCATTGGCTGAAGAACCTCAGGCTCACGCCGAAACTGATGCTGGCCTTTGGCGTGGTGCTGGTATTGCTGGCCGCGCAGGGCGTCGGTGCCTATTTCGGGCTTTCCTCGCTCAACCGCGCCACCACCACCCTGGAGGGCAGCCTGCAGACCGCCTCCACCGCCGCGGAGATCCGCGCGCTGGTGGGCGAGTACCGCACCGCCTCCTACCGCGGTCTGGTCCGCGCCAGCGAGGCGGTCAAGCTGGATGCGCGCCAGCGCACCGAGACCCTCTCCGGCGAGATCGACGCCAACCTGGCCGCCTACGCCAAGCTGGCCACCACCGCCCAGGAGCGCAAGCTGCTGGAGGACCTGTCCACGTCCTGGGCCAAGGCCCGCGCCTCCTACGAGTCGGTCAACGAGATGATCGACCTGGAGCTGCCGGACGACGCCCTGGACACCTTCCTCGGCGAAACCTCGGACCTGCACAACGCGGCCACCGCCTCGGTCACCGCGCTGATGCTGGAGGCCGACCGCCAGGCCGACGAGGCCGGCCGCGACGCCGCCGGCGCGTTCACCGCCTCGGTCAGCGTGATCGTGGTGATGCTGCTGGTCGGCATTGCCGGTGGCATGGCCATCGCCCTGCTGATCGCCCGCAGCCTGGCCAGCTCGATGCGCGTGGCCGTGGCCGTGGCCAACGACGTGGCCGACGGCAAGCTCGACAGCCGCATCGACACCAGCACGGCCGACGAGATCGGCGACCTGCTGCGCTCGATGCAGCGCATGCAGCACGACCTGCGCGAGCGCACCGAGCGCGACCAGGCCGCCGCCGCCGAGAACCTGCGCATCCGCACCGCGCTGGGCAGCTCCTCGATCGGCCTGATGATCACCGACGCCTCCTACCACATCGCCTACACCAACCCGTCGCTGGTGGCGATGCTGCAGGGCCATGCCGACCAGATCGCCCTCGCCCTGCCGGAACTGGACCTGTCCGAGCCGCTGGAAGGTCGCCCGGTGGACGTGCTGGAAGTCGGCGGCAAGGTCTCGCCGGAATTCCTGGCGCGCCTGGAGCGCGAAGGCCGCGCCGTCCGCGAGGTCAACTACGGCCAGGCCTGCATCGCCCAGAGCATCTCGGTGATCCGCGACGAGGCGGGCAACTTCGCCGGCACCGTCTGCGAGTGGCGCGACCGCACCGGTGAGATCGCGGTCGAGCAGGAGGTTGCGCAGGTGGTCGAGGCCGCCGCCGCCGGCGACCTGTCCGGCCGTATCGGCACCGACGACAAGCAGGGCTTCCTGCTGCAGCTGGCGGTGCAGCTCAACGGGCTGCTGGACGCCAACGCGATCAGCCTGGCCGAGGTCTCGCGCCTGCTGACCGGCCTGGCCGACGGCGACCTGACCGTGCGCATGGAAGGCGATTTCCGTGGCGTGTTCGCCCGCATGCGCGACGACGCCAACGCCACCGTCGACCAGCTGACCTCGATCGTCTCGCGCATCCAGGCCGCCTCCTCGGCCATCAACACCGGCGCCACCGAGATCGCCTCCGGCAACAACGACCTGTCCCGCCGCACCGAGCAGCAGGCCGCCAACCTGGAGGAGACCGCCGCCTCGATGGAGGAGCTGACCTCCACCGTCAAGCAGAACGCCGACCACGCCCGCCAGGCCAACCAGCTGGCTATCGGCGCCGCCTCGGTCGCCTCCCAGGGCGGCCAGGTCGTCGGCCAGGTGGTCACCACCATGGCCGACATCCAGGCCTCCTCGCGCAAGATCGCCGACATCATCTCGGTCATCGACGGCATCGCCTTCCAGACCAACATCCTGGCGCTCAACGCGGCGGTCGAAGCCGCGCGTGCAGGCGAACAGGGCCGCGGCTTCGCCGTGGTCGCCACCGAGGTGCGCTCGCTGGCCCAGCGTTCGGCCACCGCGGCCAAGGAGATCAAACAGCTGATCGAGGACTCCACCAGCAAGGTCGCCGATGGTGCCCAGCTGGCCGGACAGGCCGGCAAGACCATGGGCGAGATCGTGGCCTCGGTGCAGCGGGTGACCGACATCATGGCCGAGATCTCCGCCGCCTCGCAGGAGCAGGCCGCCGGCATCGAGCAGGTCAACCAGACCATCGTGCAGATGGACGAGACCACCCAGCAGAACGCCGCCCTGGTGGAGGAAGCCTCCGCCGCCGCGCGGTCGATGGAGGAGCAGGCCTCGGGCCTGGCCCAGGCCATCGCGGTGTTCCAGCTGGAGCAGGCGCTGTCCGCGTCCCCGGCGGCGCCCGCACCGGCTG
>JAEWAG010000278.1 GCA_023391775.1 Pseudomonadota bacterium
CAGCACTGCCGCGTCCTCAACGTGCGCCCCGATGCCGTGGACCTGCGCGACTGGGAGTACCAGCCGACGGTCTCATCCGCGCCGCGTGACGTGCGCTATCCCAACGACGTGCGCCCGGTGCTGGACCAGGGCGATTCCAGCGCCTGCACCGGCTATGCGCTGGCGACGGTGATCGAATACCTGCTGGTGCGCGCCGGCCGCCATGTGGAGGCGGTCTCGCCGCACATGCTCTACAGCATGGCCCGGCGCTATGACGAATGGGCCGAACCGGACGACGGCGACGGCGCCGCCGATGCCGGCATCGGCTCCTCGCTGCGGGGCGCGCTCAAGGGTTGGCTGCGCCACGGCGCGGCCAGTGCGCGGCTGTGGCCCGCGCGCGGCATGCCCGAGCCCAACGCCGATGCCTGCGAAGACTGGTGGACCGACGCGCTCAAGCGCCCGCTCGGCGCCTACTACCGCATCGAGCCGCGTTCGCTGCGCGACATGCACGTGGCCATCGACCAGGTCGGCGCGGTGTATGCCAGTGCCTGGACCCACGCCGGCTGGGAGGAGCTGCTGGGCCCCGAAGCCCTGCCGCGCCCGGAAGACCCGGCCGACCTTCCGCTGATCCGGCGCATGTCCGGCCACCCGGCCGGCGGCCATGCCTTCGCCATCGTCGGCTACACCCGCGACGGCTTCATCGTGCACAACTCCTGGGGCACGCGCTGGGGCAAGGGCGGGCTGGCGGTACTGCGCTACAGCGACTGGCTCGAGAACGCGATGGACTGCTGGGTGGCACAGCTGGGCGTGGTCACCGCCGAGCACGAGGCCATCGCCGAGGCGGCCTCACTGCGCACCGATGCCGACGGCCGCTGCGCGGTGGTCTCGCGCAACCCGCTGCTGGCTGCGCACGAGCTCAGCCCCTTCATCATCAACATGGAGAACAACGGGCGCCTGAGCCGCCGCGGCCAGTTCCGCACCCAGCCTTCGGACGTGGAGGCGCTGCTGCGCATCCACCTGGCCGAGGCCTGCCGCCGCTGGGAGATCGGCACCGACGGCGTGGTCGACGTGGCGATCTATGCGCACGGCGGCCTCAACGACGAGGAAGCCGCCGCCCGGACCGCGCGCCTGTGGGTGCCCCGGCTGTACGAGGAGCGCATTTTCCCGGTGTTCCTGATGTGGGAGACCGGCGCGATCAAGACCCTGTCCAACCTGATCGAGGACCGCCTGGCGCCGGAACGCGGCCTGGCCGGCGGCGTGCTGGACCGCCTGCGCGAACGCTGGAGCGAGTGGTGGAACCAGCGCGTGGAGGCGGTGGCACGTCCGCTGGGCCGGCCGCTGTGGAACGAGATGAAGCAGAACGCCGAACGGATCAGCTCCAATCCCGATTCGGGCGTGCGCCAGTTGCTGGCCCTGTACCAGGCCAACGCGCGCAGCTATGGGCTGCCGGCCATGCGCCTGCACCTGATCGGGCACTCCGCCGGCGCCATCCTGCACTCGCACCTGGGTGCGCAGGCCGTCTCCTCCGGATTCGACCTGCGCACTGCCAGCCTGATCGCCCCGGCGGTGCGCATCGACGCGTTCGACCGCACGCTGGGCAAGGCGGCGCTCAAGGCGGGCACGCGGCTGCTGGTCGCGCACCTGACCGATGCGGCCGAGCGCGCCGACGCCACCACCCGCCCCTATGGCCACTCCCTGCTCTACCTGGTCTCGCGCGCCTTCGAGGACCGCCACGAAACCCCGCTGCTGGGCATGGAGCGGCACCTGGTCCCCGCCCGGGCCACGCAGCCCTGGGGCGCCCTCACCATGGCCGTGGCCAGCCCCGCCACCGAGATCACCCGCCTGCCCAGCGAGCTCATCCTCGACGGCAGCGCCGGCCGCAGCACCACTGCCATCACCCACGGCACCCTGGACGAGGATCCTGCGCTGCAGCGGCTGATCATCGGGATGATCCGCAAGAGCTGAGCGCACCGCCCAAAGGAAAACGCCCGGCATTGCCGGGCGTTTCCTTGCTGCGCGACCGCCGGATCAGGCTGCGACGGTGGCCGCCACTTCCTGGTACTCCTGGATCTGGGCGAAGTTCATGTAGCGGTAGATCTGGTCGCCGTTCTCGTTGATCACGCCGATGTCGGCCAGGTACTCCTCGCGGGTCGGGATGCGGCCCAGGCGCGAGCAGATCGCCGCCAGTTCCGCCGAGCCCAGGAACACGTTGGAGTTGCGGCCCAGGCGGTTGGGGAAGTTGCGGGTGGAGGTGGAGAACACCGTCGCGCCCTCCCGCACCTGGGCCTGGTTGCCCATGCACAGCGAGCAGCCCGGCATCTCCATGCGCGCGCCGGCGGTGCCGAAGGTGCCGTACACGCCCTCCTTGGTCAGCTCCGAGGCGTCCATCTTGGTCGGCGGCGCGACCCACAGGCGGGTCGGGATGTCGCGCTTGCCTTCCAGCAGCTTGGCCGCGGCACGGAAGTGGCCGATGTTGGTCATGCACGAACCGATGAACACCTCGTCGATCGCGGTGCCGGCGACGGCCGACAGCGACTTCACGTCATCCGGGTCGTTCGGGCAGGCCACGATCGGCTCGACGATCTCGGCCAGGTCGATCTCGATGACCGCCGCGTACTCGGCGTCGGCATCGGGCTCCAGCAGCTGCGGGTTGGCCAGCCACTCCTCCATCTTGGCGATGCGGCGCGCCAGCGAGCGGGCGTCCTGGTAGCCCTCGGCGATCATCCACTTCAGCAGCGTGATGTTGCTGGTGAGGTATTCGATGATCGGCTCCTTGTCCAGGCGCACGGTGCAGCCGGCGGCGGAGCGCTCGGCCGAGGCGTCGGA